>JADGBZ010000015.1:0-41931 GCA_015231175.1 Magnetococcales bacterium
CTGGACCCCGATTCATGGCTTGCCTGCACATCAAATCAACACGGTTGAGCCACTACAGCACATAACAGGCCAACACCCCCACTTGTCACTCTTTGCCGCAACGTTCCAGTCTCGGTTTGATCTCCTCCACCGAAACAACGTCTTCTCCCCCCTCTTCGTCCATATAGGCGATCTCGACCAGGCCATCTTCCTCCGCGCTGTCGATGCGGATCGGACGCCCGTCATGATATCTCTGCACCGGGGGGGGCGGCGTGGCATCCATCACCTTGAAGCGCCCCATCCCTGTTGCGGATTTGGCCCCGGCGCCGATCCATTGCAGGGCCTCCTTGAGCCATTCGGCAACCAGGCCACCATCCGTGTCGTGACCAGGGCGCGGCATGATGGCGAAGGAGAAGGGGGTTCCTGCTTCCACGGCCAGAAACGGAATGGGGGTTGGACTGTACCAGTCGGCAGGAGGTACCGGGACGGGTGATGCCTGCTGATACCATGGGCCATAGTGGGGGGTCATCACCTCGGCCACAAGTTGGACGGGTTTTTGGGGAAGCGCATCGAGAAAGATCACCGAACCGACGGATGGGGAGGTGGTTTGCGGTCCAGCTTCCGAGCCGAAGATGGCGGCAATCCGCGCCTCATCCGTATCGGTCCACTCCCGCACATAAGCCCGGACCATACCCTTGACGCCGGAGCCTGGCAGATAGGGAACGCCCAGGGATGGATGCCAGGTCAACCCGTTCTCCACCGGATGGGATCGGCCCAGGCCGGTGACAAAGCGGGTCTCCGCCGTGAATATGAAAAAATGCCCACGACAACCGGTAACCAGGGATTTTCTGCGTCGAAGATACTCGCCCAGAATGGCGTCATCTCCAACAGGTCGCGCATCTCCCAGATATCCTCTCTTGGTCCAAGCGTTCGTCACAGAGCGGACCCAACCCAGTTTGGCGCCTTCATCGCCCAGCTCTGCAAAATCGTCGCTCCACTTGTCACAAAATTTGTCATACCACAGGCCGGCGTTGCCACTGTTCAGTTTAAACGTCTTCCTTGCTGCTTCCATCGCACCTTTATAAAGAGGGCTCGTCATGACCCCTCTCCTGCCGGGTCAGGGGCGAGTTGCGCTTCAACAAGGAACGCATGGGCAAATTTTTTCAGCCATTCGGCATAAGCCAACGCTTCCGCCTGGGCAGTCAGGTAGGTTTTTTGGTCGGCGGCACACAAAGACTGCATGAAATCTTCGCTCTTCGCAAAGGGGGTGTCCGGTTCCTGGCTGTTGCACAACCATCCACGAAACTGATTATATATGGCCTCATAAGCCTCTTTTCGCCCCTTGTTTTCCCCTTTTTTCGATTGGGAGAGCGCCATGGCCATGGCCTGTCCCAGACCATTCGTGCGCATCTCGATGGGTACGGATTTGATGGCGGAGAGATAAAAGGTGTTGCGGTCAGGGGTGCTCGTTTGGGCAAATGCCTGGATGGCCTCCAGGGCATGTTTGGCCCGGCGTTGAGAAAGCAACTGTAGCATGGTTCCCCTCCTCCCTACTCGTGGAGACAGCAGCAACGGAACCACCCCTGCCCCGTGGTCTCGTTGCCGCCCAGACGCAGGTAGCCATGCATGGCAAAAAGATCCATCGCCTCCTGCAACGGATCCTTGGCGTTATGGTTTTCCTCGATCCCCGTGCGTTCCTCCACCACCACATACATGGCGGTATCCGGCGGCAGCGTCTCCTCATACCAGAGGGCCTGGCTCTTCTTGGTATCCCTCGCAAGGCTGTTGTGTGCATCCACCGGCAGGGCATGGCGGGCGAACCAGGCAAAATCATCGTCGGAAACCACGGCAAGCTGATGCTTCAAACGGCCTCTTACGCCAGAGTCGGCGATGACGGCTCCCAGAAACCCCGCGAGGGTCTCCAGATTTTCCTCCTGACCGCCACAGATCACAAAATTGCACTCCTCAAGGAACAACTTTCCACTTCCTGCCGCCATGACCACGCCACCGGCAAGGCAGGTAAAATTGATCTCTGGCGGGCTGGAGAAACCTTGCCGTTGTCGGTCACGCCGAAAACGTTCGATCAGGTGCGGACAGGTCAGCCATTTGTAGGCGCCGGTCAGGCTGCGTACCGGCAACAACAACAGCCGGGCATCGGAGATCAACAACGCCCCAGCCTTGTCCGGTTCGCCAAACAACCTGTCGGCGACATTCTCTGGGTGTTCTCCCTCTTTCCAGTATGTGTCAAACGCCTTCTGCCGCAGGGATCCTTTGACACTCGAACCGGGGACAAGGGGATAGTCGGTCGGTTTTTCCCGCGCCACCGGCAGATCGACAGCGGCATCCGACTGTCCCACGCCCGGATGTACGAAAGTTTCGGCCAAAAGACCGAGAATCATGCCACACATGGTGAAGCTGCCTCCTCTCTGCCTGCATAAGTACCGATGGCCATCCGGCCAAAGCCATGCCGGGTCTCTTCGCCAATCGCCGTAAGGTGCCGTTTGAGAACAGCCGCTTTTTGTTCGGAAGAGGCAGCCATTTCCATGAAAAAGACGCTGCCTGCCGGCAGAAAGGGGCGCAATGGACGTGGACCAGCCGGTTGACCGCCGTAACCGGCGCTGTTCCAACCCCCGATAAGGGTCATGCGTTCAAGACAGGCCGAGACGATCAGGCCCGGAAGCTGCGGCAGCGTCCCCCCGGGCTTTCGCCACGCCTCATCGGGGGGGCACAGGGGGCTGAGCAGGACCACCGTGTAGAACATCCGCTGACCTGCACAACGCAGGGAGTCCGGCGCCTCGGGCTGGGGCAAGACGGCGGAGAGCTCCTCCACCCAGCCGAAACGCCCCTCGCCGCCCAGCGGCATCACCCTGGGGCACGGCCAATCGCCGGGTAATCCATGGACCTCCAGGGCCAGCATGATGTCATCCCGCAAGCGGACGTGGGAGGTCGCATAGAGCATCCCCTTCCGGGCCGCGCGCGTCTGATAACAGCGGGCAAGCCCGATCCGGCTCTCCTGGGGCCATAAATCATCAGCCAGCAGCATCTCCTCTTTTTGCGGCACGCTGCCCTTCAGAAATCGGGTGAGGCCTCCAGCCGTCACCCAGGTGTCGGAGAGGGGTTTCCACCCTGGTCCACTCCCCTCCGGCAATTGCGGCAGGGAGACCGCCTGGCCCAGATCACTCTGCAACGGCGCACCCGGGGCCAGCCGGCAATAGCCCTCCCTGGTGGCATGCCCAAGGAGCGCGAGCGGCACCGGGTGGAGCGTCTCTAACCTGCCGTTCGCTGCGCAGACCGGGGTGGGGGGACCAAAGGTCAATGGCCCCATGTCGTCCGGTCCATCGCCAAGGATTGCCTGAAGCTCAGGCGACCATGGACCGTGCCGCCACCCCCTGGCCTCGGCCAAGGCTCTGCGCACCGCTCCACTCATGGTGCAGGGAAATGGTGGAAAATGGCTGTGCGCCCGGGCCAACCCCTCGTCACTCTGGTTGAAAGGCCGACCATCACGAAAGAAAAGGGTGTCCTGGGGGGTGATCTTGAAGGTACGGGGTTGCGTCATCGTCAGCTTCCATTCCACAGCCAAATACCGTTGTCGGCCAGAAAACGGGCCAGAAGGGCGCCATCCGAAGTGAACGCCCCCCTTTCGACACTCCCGCTCTCCTTGGTGAGCGGTCGGCAGACCCGCAACAATTCGTCTATTTCCTTCTCGACAATCTCACGCGCCATCTCTGTACCTTTAAGCCGCTCGGCGAAGAGAATGGCGTGGGTTTGCCTTTCGTCAAGCCCCTCCCACAAGGAGGAGTCATAACGATCCCGCAGATGGTAGACAAAGCTGGTGGAGCGGTCGTCGTCGTCGGCGAAGGCCTTTGCCAGCGTTACCAGGTGATGGATGACCCCGCTGGCCGCGTCCTTCTCTTCCTTGCGCCAGCACGAACCCCATTCGAAGGCATCGCCGCCGGATTTCATCACCGCCACGGCGATGCCGTCACGTCCATTTTTCTCCTTGGCCACCGCGTCCAGAAGGTGATGGACCTTGCGCAGTACGGCTGACAAGGCCACCCCGTGGTGGGCAAAGGCGACGCCTGCCGATATCGTTCCGCCGCCACCCTCTTTCCAGGAGGCCTGGTAGGCATCGGCGAGGAGTGCGGCGGCAGGCAGGGCAGATGGAAGAGGAAACAGCCCCAGATAGTCATCACCGCCGGCATAGATGGTCACACCGTCATGCTTCTCGACAATCTTCGGAATCTTGCCGGCAAACTCTCCCAAGGCCTTGCTGACCTTCTTGCCTCCCCATTTTTGCAGAAGATCGCCGATCCGGTCACCATCCATGAGCAGCAGGGCATAATAGGGCGATGCCTCCTTCATTTTGAGGCGGCGTTTGGTGGACTCTTCAAGCAGGTCACCCTGGAAGCGTTGGAGGGCCTTGAGAACCTCTTTTTGGGAACGGGGAGGAACCACTTTGTCGTTGCAGACGGCATCGGAGAAAAACAAATGGCCATCCAGGTCCGCGAACGCCCCCATAGGGTGAAAATTGGCAATGCGGGAAATATGCTCCGCCCGTTGCGTGAGGATCGCATCGTCACCGCACGCCTTGATGGCTTTGACGTAATCCTGACAGGCTTGTTCGTTCCGCTCACTTGCCCGCTTCATCCAGGGCGCCGCCGCCATATAGGCCGTGGAGGGCCATTTGCGCAGCACCTTCCGCGTCCCGTCCGGGATCCAGCCGACGGTCGACTTCAGCGTCTCGTCTGGCAGAAGGGGAAACAGGCGCTTGACCAGGGCGATGGCGCACAGGCGCTCGTTATCCCGCAACTCCAGGGTGTTGACTTCCTTGTTTCCCTTCAAGGCCGCATAGACCTCATCGAGAACACCTTGCCGGATGGAGTCCCAGAACACTTCCTGTCGCTCTCGCTCGCGGAACCTGACCCATCCGGAGATCTCCTGCCAGTCGCTCATGATCGTGCAACGATCTCCCCCCTCTTCCCGGCGCGGATGGGTGCGCCAGTTTTTGCGGCGGTCCAGCCACCCCCCATCGCTACCGTCCGAGGCTTGCCCCATCACCCAGGAGGTTTCCCAGAATCCGTCTATCTGCCGCTCCCAGATGGCCCTTGTCTCTCTTCCCCTGGGGGCCACGGGGGCGACAAACGTCTCCCAGACGGCATCGGCGAGGCCATGCCAGGCCTGGTTGATGGCCTCACGGCAGAGTTCCCCCGCCTGAACCTTCGCCTGGGTGATGGTCGCCTTGAACCGGTTGGGCAGGGAGCCGACCACGGGGGCAGGGTCGATCCCTTCGCCGCCCAGGGCGCGAAACATGGCATCCCCTTGCACATCGGGAAAGTCGATCTCACCCCACCCCTTGTCAACGAGCGCCCGCATCGCCTTGCCGGACAGCCACGACAGCAAAAACGACCCGGCCCACAAATCACGGGTGCGCCGCGCCTGGGCCACAAAATTCTGTACAGGCCCCAGAGTGAAATGAAGTATCTGCTCCGTCATGGCAGCACCGCAGATTTGTCGGGGAAATAGGATTTTTGCTTGGTCGAAGGTTCGGAATGCGGTCCTTTGCCATCGATGAACGTGTCCAGAACGCGCCAGTCAATTTTGGCGGGTTTGGGTCCGGGGTGCTTGTCCTTCAATGTCTCGACCTGATCGTCGTTGGGGAGAAATTCCGCCGGCAAACGGACGGATACAGCGATGTGAAGGTTGTCCTTCAACTTGTGGATGTGCAGCAACAATGGGCTGGCGCGGCGGTCAAGTTTGCCAGCTGGTTTGACACTGGCACCTTTACCATAATTATGAGGCAGACCGAATACGGTGCGACGTGGAACATAGTCGGAGGAGAGCGGTTTCCCCTTGGACCAATCGTGATCGTCCTTGAAATTCTTTTCGATGGGCTCACCATTGACCACCTTATGATGCCCCCAGGAGCGATAACGCTGCATTTCCTTGCCGACCTTATCCAGAAGCGCCAACGAATTTTCCCCCTCGCGCAAAACATCGATACGGCTCCCGGGACCGAAGGCGGTGAAGGGGGGGAGAGGTTCGGCCTGGGCATATGGGATATCGGCAAACAGACCGGCGATGCTTTGCTCGTACTCCTCCCGGCTGGAAGGAGGTACAAAGGAAACGGCAGGGTCTTCCGCCGCAAACCCCGCTGCGGTCAGTTCGACAAGACGCACACTGCCCCACCCCCGCCGCGAACGGCTGCCGATACCACCCAACAACCCCAAAATCTTGAGCGCACGGACCAGACTGTCGACCTCCCATCTCTCTGCCTTCTCCTTGACCATCAGGGAGATGATCAAACTTTGATCCTTTTGGAGACAGGATCGGGTGATAACACCTGCTTCTTTGCCAAACGTCCCCTGGCCGGCAAGATAACAAGCCCCGGGACCAACGATGCGCTTACCGTTCATGAGCTTTGTTTTAGGCTTGACCATCTCCAGATTCTCGACCTTTTCCAGCCGCATCAACACTGCCCCCTGGCCGTCCTCGCTGCTGCCGAAGAGTCGAACCTCCGCCTTATGCAGTTCTTGCAACGCCGCCTCTCTGCGCCTGGTGGCGACCTGTGCTGCGGCATAGAAATTCGGATAATGCAGCGCCCGCCACCACCAGCGCAGCACACCACGCAACGAGGCCAGGCGGAACAGCGCCTCGGCCTTTGCAGGGTCGGCGCCCCCCAGGAACATGGGTGTGACGATCTCGAAGGTCGCCTGCAACCGTCTCATGGATAAACTCCCTCTGCGGATAGATCGCCGGCATGATAAACTCTTTTTTTGCACAAAATCTTTAGGTGTTGTACCCCGCCTCCCGACTCGGAGGCAAGAAAAATAATAAGGAATCATGGCAAAAGTCATGATGTGAATGACAGGCAGTCTATAAAAAAATTTGATATGCAGATAATGGCACGCATCCAAATGGAGATACAGACGTAACGATTCACCACTCTTGCAAGAAAAGCCTGGACAAGAAAGCCTTTGTCAGGGCCTCGCCCCGAACCGAGTGAATCCCGTTCACGCAACCGCCTGGTACGCTCTGAACGTTCGGTGGCGCCAACCCTTGACCTGTTTGGAGACCTTGATAAGAATTGAACAGGGTTCAACGTTCAAACAAGGATCGCCTGATGAGCGGTTTGGGAGTTCTCTGTTGCCAAAACCCGGAATGTCCTGATCCTGCCAAGACCGTTTTGGAATGGGTTGCACGCCCTATGAGACCAGGCAGGTCAGCATGGGGCGCCACCATTTTTTTCAGGGAACTCATCCGTGCAGAACGGGATGACGGGAGATAAAAATATGGCGGTGTTTTCTTTGGCAAAATTTTTTCAGCAGGCACAGGCCACGACCAATTTGAAAAGTGACCGGGATCGGCCAATCCCGGATATCCAGAAAGCCATGCTCGACTCGGGCCGAATCGAGTTTGCCCAATTGGCCACATGGGTTGGCACTTACGAAAAAAAACAATTTGTCAGCATGTTTCCCATGCCGTTCCTGGCGGGATCCTCTGTCGTCCAAGGGGTATTGTCCACATTGTCACATCAGGAAATCACCAAATTGTTTGAAGAGAAAAGAGATGCCGTTCGTGTAAATCAAAATGAGCGGGGCTTGCTTGAATGGGCAGTCTATCCCCTGGTCAAAAAAAAAGGAACTTTCGGCACCGGAATAGATAAATTCTTGATCGGACGCACCTCGGAAAGCGATATCGTAATCCCGGATTATGCCATTTCAAAAAAACATGCGGAGATACGCATGGTTCATAAAAAGTGCTACATTAAAGACAGCGGCGCAAGAAATAAAACATCCATAAATAATGCATTGCTTGAAAAAAATATAGAGCGTCCACTGAAGGATGGAGACATGTTAAAATTTGGCCGATATAAATTTTATTTTAAAGATTCACAGGGCATCTATGAATTACTCAATCCGGAATTTTGATTCTATTTTTTTGTCAACCCATCAAGATTGATGGTTATTTCCAAATCGGCATTCTGGAGCTGAACCGATACCGTCCTGGTCTGATATCCCTCTTTTGCAACAGAGACCTGATAGGAATCGGGCGGTAAAAAAATTCCAGGTTCATATTTTTGTTTAATATTCAGGATGCGGACCACTGCCCCTTGCGGCTGGGTTTTGATGGTAAGCCGATGTTGACGTTCCGGCTTTTCGGTCTTTCCCACCACTCCATTCAATGTTGAGCTTTCTCCCGGCATTGATGCGGAAGTCGGCGTTGTGCCGGATGGCAAAGAACCCGGTACGCTGTTGACAGCGGAAGTCGGCGTTGTGCTGGCTGGCAAAGAACCCGGTACGCTGTTGACAGTAGAAGTCGGCATTGTGCCGGCTGGCAAAGAACCCGGTACGCTGTTGACAGCAGAAGTCGGCGTTGTGCCGGCTGTTGAAGAACCCGGCACGCTGTTGACAGCGGTTGAAACCGAGCCATGATAAAATATGCGCTCTCCCGTTCCAAACATTGCGGCGCCAAGGAACATGGAAAGCAGGGAGAGCACCCAACAAAACCGTCCCTTGGTAAGTTCACACCTGATTTTCTCCGAAAATGATCGTATCTCAGGCTGGATTTTGTTGCCACCTGGTGTGGGCGCACCCACGTTCATGCGCAGTTTGGTCAACCACGCTTCAAGATCTTGCGGACGTTGCGACCTGTCCAGTTTCAACGACCAGTCGATGGCTTCCAGCAGACGCAGAGAGAAATTTCCTTTGGCCAAAGAGACCGCACTCGGCAAAGGATCGGGCCGATTCTCGACAATGGCACGATTTCTTTCCTGGGGATTGATCGAACGTTTGCCGGTGACGATCAAATACAATACCGAGCCAAGAGAAAAAATATCCGACCAGGGGCCCTGTTCCCCGTCAGGAGCAAGTTGTTCTGGAGGAGCGTAAGCGGGCGTCCCCATGCTGGTCAACTTTTTTCCCTGTGTCATCATGGATTGCCGGGCCGCCCCAAAATCCAGTAATACAGGAACCCCGTTCGGTCGAATCAAAATATTGCCGGGCTTGATATCCCGATGAATGACACCCTCTTTATGTACATGCATGAGTCCATCGCAGAGATGGCGAATAAAAATAAACACATCTTTTTCGCTCATCAATTCTTTTTTTGACAGGGCATGAAGTTGCTTTTTCAAAAAGACATCCAGCGTTTCTCCTTCTTCATAGTCCATGACCATGTAGGCTGTGCCATTGGCCTTGAAAAATCTTTTTACTTTTACAATATTTGCATGATTGAATTTGGCCAGGGTTTTTGCTTCCAGCAAAAACCGGTTCATTCCCCACCTGAACATTTTCTCATCGGTGGGGTCCAAATTCACAGCCACCTGGTCACGCACCTGACCGTTCAGGCTGGAACCTGAAAAAACATCTTTCAAGAAACGTTTCACTCCCCATGAGGATGACTTGTCTTGGGCATCCGTTTGCACCAGCACCCGGGCATTGTCCTGACGGGTCACGATAGACCTTGGAAAAAATTCCTTTATGGCCAATCTTTGGTCCAGATTCGTATCACGCACAAGATAAGTTATGCCAAATCCACCCTGACCGATAACACGCTCAATTTGATATTCATGAAGTTGGTATTTGATTGGAAGATGCATGAAGTGAGTCCGTTATGATTGAAATTCATGTGGTGTCAGGCGTTGACCTGATCTATTTGAATACAGCGCGTTCGGGACAGCCAACGTCATTTTCAGATCATACCGCAGCGTCTTGCATGCCAACTCGTAAGTGAACTCAAAACGCTGTATGACACCATCTTGCACGATGGAGCCGGCAGGGCGTTCACGCAAAACGGCCTCACCCTCGGCAAGTCGCTCAATGGCACGCACAAACGATGTGAGATCCAGACCCATAACCCAAACTCCATCGTAACTATTCAGCACCCGACCACGAATCGGGGTCCAGGGGGCTGGCTCCCTGGCAGGTCCAGGACAGAGTCCTGGTGGGGTTCGGGGCGAAGCCCTGACAAAGGCTTTCATATCCAGGCTTTTTTTGAAAGGGTGCCGAATAGTTACACTCCATCATGCACTCGATCAACTTCCGGGCTGAAATTCAGGTCACTGTTCAGAACCCTTCCAAGGGAGGCCAAGCCGGCGCTCGTCAATAATACGCCCGGTCAAAATCGACCGGGGGAGGTTCTTCACCCGGGGAAGATCGATAGGGGGAGGTTTGCGGGCCTTCGTTATCCTTGAAGGCTTCGTAGACAATGCGTTGCGCATGCGGCCCGGGTGGATGACCAGTGTTGGGATCGACGGCTTCGAGGTGGATGCCGCTGGGGATCGGGAAGTCGGTGGCAGGACGGTTGGCCAGGGCGGCCCGCATGAAGTCGATCCAGATGGGCAGGGCGGCATGGGCGCCGGTTTCGCGTTGCCCCAGGGTGGAGTTGTCATCGTTGCCGACCCAAACCCCGGTGACCAGGGAGGGGCTGAACCCCACAAACCAGGCATCCCGCATGTCGTTGGTGGTACCGGTTTTGCCGGCCAGGGGACGTTTCAACACCGTAGCCTGGTGGCCGGTGCCGTTGGTGATCACCCCTTTCAACATGCTGGTAATCTGATAGGAGGTCTCCTTGGAGAGCTTCCGTCCACCAAACATGGGATGTTCCCGGCCATCCGCACCCTCGGCCAGGGCATCACGGGTGGGCTCCTGGTGGCAGAGCAGGCAGTCGCCCCCGCTGTGGCGCTGGATGGTCCGGCCATAACGATCCTGGACGCGGGAGATGTAGACCGGCGGAATCAGCTTGCCGCCATTGGCAAAAACCCCATAGGCGGAGGTGATCTTCAAGGGGGTGAAACCAACCGTGCCCAGGGCGATGGAGAGATCCCAACGCGAGTCGGGAATGGTCAACCCAAACCGGGAGATGGTGGCGACCGCATCGTTCAGGCCAATATTCTTCAGCAAGCGAATGGTCACCAGGTTGCGGGAGTGCTCCAAGGCAACACGCAGGGTGGTCGGACCATAATATTTGCGTTCATAGTTCTCCGGGCGCCACACTTTTTGTTCACCGGTGTCCGGGTCGCGATAGGTCAGGGGCATCGGGCTGTCATCGATCAGCGAGGCCGGGGTGTAACCCTTCTCCAAGGCTGAGGCATAGATGAACGGCTTGAAGGATGAGCCGGGTTGGCGTTGGCTTTGGGTAGCCCGGTTGAACTCGCTGCGCTGATAATCGTACCCCCCCACCATGGCCAAAATCTCTCCGGTATGCGGGTCGAGAGCGACCAGCGCCCCTTCGGCCTCCGGATCCTGTGCCAATTTGTAAATGTCACCTTTGTTGGCAGGTGGTTCAAGAAAAACGACATCCCCCGCCTTGATGGCATCCTGTATGCGTTTGACAGGGTTGCCGGGGAGCTTGAAATCGGACTTCAGGCGCATCCGCACCCATTTCATCCCCTCCATGGTCAGGGGAACTTCCTGGCCATCCACCAACTGGACCCGGGCCTGGGCACCATTCGCCGCCAGCCTGGTCACCAACCCCTTGAGATAGATCCCCACCTGTTCCCGGTCCGGACGCGGTTGGACCTTGGCCCGCTCCTCCACCAGCCAGGCCTGGATGGAAGCCGCATCCACCTTTTCCAGGTGGACTGCGGGCGCACGGTAACCATGGCGGCGGTCATACTCGATCAAACCGCGTCGCACCGCCGCCTGAGCGGCCCGCTGCAAGCGGGGATCCAGGGTGGTGTAGACATCGAGTCCACCCCTTTGCAAATGTTGCACCCCCCACTCGGCGCGGATGGTCCGGCGTACATGTTCTAGGAAATAGGGGGCCACCTGCTCCAGGGGAATTTGCGGGCGGGCCAGGCCAAACGATTTTTCGCTGGCCTCCTTCGCCTGCTCGGCGGTCACCATGCCCAGCTCCACCATGCGGTTCAGAACCAGCTTTTGCCGGGCGCGGGAGGCCTCCGGATGGCGCCAGGGATCCAGGCTGCTCGGGGCCTTGGGCAACCCGGCCAACAAGGCCATCTGGCCAAGATCCAGTTCGGAGACATCGCGGTCGAAATAAATACGTGCGGCAGCTCCGACACCATAGGCCCCGGCGCCCAGATAGATCTGGTTGACGTAGAGTTCGAGGATTTCATTCTTGCTGAACCGCTCCTCGATACGCAGAGCCAAAAGGATCTCCTTGACTTTCCGTTTGAGGGTCCGTTCCGAGCTCAGCAAAAAGGTTTTGGCCACCTGCTGGGTGATGGTGGAGGCCCCTTGCGTCACCCGCCCGGACTTGAGATTGGCCACGATCGCCCGGGCAAACCCGACCGGATCGACGCCCGGGTGGAGATAAAACCGGGAATCCTCGATCGCCAGGAAGGCCTGGATCAACATTTGCGGCACTTCACCACTCGGCACGAATTGGCGGCGTTCGAGAAAAAACTCTCCCAAAAGCTGATAATCCCGGGCATAGACCCGGGTCACCAGGCTTGGGTGGTAATCGGCCAGGCTGTTCAGGGTCGGCAAATCCCGCGAATAGCGTTTGTACAGGGCGAAACCGTAACCCGCCACGCCAAGGGAGATGAGCAGGAGCAGCAAAAAAAACCGCATGATCCACCCTTTTTTCTTGGGCGGTTTGACTCTTGCGGGTTTAACTTTACTGGTCGATCTGGTAGCGGCCATGAGGTATCAAGAGGTCGGTCTGCTCGGAGCCTGGAATCCTGCGACGCTGCGCAACCCGGCGGGCCACCGCCGATGGCGGGGAGAATCCGGGAAGATCAGGTTGACGGGATCATCCGCTGTGGTCCATGCTGGAGGGATTCCGTACCGCATCATCATCACACATATCACGCACCTTGACAAAGGAACCGGTTGCCATGCGCCCTTCCACCACGCTCTCCCTTGATCTCGGTCCTCGCAGTTATGACATCGTCATCGGCCACAATCTGCTGGGACAAATCGGTTCCCTGGTCAAGCCCCTGGCTCCGGGCCGGCAGGTGGCGGTGGTGACATCGACCGTCGTGGCCCCCCTGTACCTGAAACCGGTCGCCACGGCTCTGGCGGAAGCAGGCTTCACTGTCCTGCCCATCATCCTCCCTGATGGCGAAGAATACAAGGAGTGGCCAACCCTGCACATGATCTTCGACGCCCTGATTGAAAACCGCTTTGAACGGTCCACCATGCTGGTGGCCCTCGGTGGGGGGGTGATCGGCGACATGACCGGGTTTGCGGCGGCCACGTTCATGCGGGGGGTGCCTTTTGTGCAGATCCCCACCACCCTCCTCTCCCAAGTCGATGCCTCGGTGGGCGGCAAGACCGGCATCAACCACCCGCTCGGGAAAAATTTGATCGGCGCCTTTTACCAACCGCGCCTGGTTCTGATCGATGCCGCCACCCTGAAGAGCCTGCCGAAACGGGAGATTCTGGCCGGGCTGGCCGAGGTGATCAAATATGGTCTGCTGCGCAACGCCACGCTGTTTGCGCGGATCGAGGACGGACTTGACGCCCTGGTCAACATTGATCCCAAGGTGCTGGTTCCGATCATGCGCGCCTGTTGCGCCATCAAGGCCGACATCGTCGCCGCCGATGAGCGGGAGAGCGGCCAGCGCGCCCTGCTCAACCTGGGCCATACCTTTGGTCACGCCATTGAAACCTTGACCCGTTATCAAACCTTTCTGCATGGCGAAGCCGTGGCCATCGGCATGGTGTTGGCGGCGGATCTCTCCCAGCGCTGCGACCTTGCCACCGCCGACGACACCCAGCGGATCCTCGCCTTGTTGCAACGCGCCGGCCTGCCGACCAAAGCCCCACACTTTCCCGCTGCAAGCTATCTGGACGCCATGGCCCGAGACAAAAAGGTCCAGGATGGTCGTATCCGCTTCATTCTGATCGAAAAAATTGGTCAGGCCATCGTGCGCAACGATATCGATCCAGAGATGGTTGCGGCCACACTGGCGGCGCATATGGAGGGTGCGACAAGCTGACACGATGTAACCATTCAGTACCCGGCAACGAATCGGGGTCCAGGGGGCTGGCTCCCTGGCTTGGTCCAGGGCAGCGCCCTGGTGGGGTTCGGGACGAAGCCCTGACAAAGGCTTTCATGTCCAGGCTTTTCTGGAAGGGGCGATGAGTGGTTACGGTCCGGAGGTCTCTGAACGATTACGACACGAGAGAAGTGATGTGGGCCAATACTGAGGAGAGAACGCCAGCCACGTCGCCGGCTGGCAGATCATGTTTGGACCGTTTTGGAGCGGGTTTCACGCCCTGTGAGACCGGTCAGGTCAACATGGGGCACTACCGATCGCTTGGGAGTGAGGCATGAAAAATAATCATTTTTTTTTGCCATGGTGTTGCATGGGGTTTCTGTTGCTTGTTGGATCAACCGCATGGGCTGATCCCATTCGCATAAGTGGTACTGGCGCTCTTCTTTCCTCTGTCAAACAGGTCACAGACATCCATACGCAGCGACATCCTGACGTGCAGACCCAATTTATTTTTCCACCCATAGGTAGCAGCGGCGCCATCAAGGCTGTAGCCAATAAGCAATTGGATATCGCCCTGAGTGGTCGCCCATTAAAAAAAGAAGAAGAGTCAGCGGACTTGAAACAAACATGGCTTGGCCGCTCTCCGTTTATCTTTGTCGTTCACAAAGCCTCTCCTACGACCAAAGCAACTTTTATTCAACTTATTGAGTGGTATTCCGGTCGCCAAAAAACTTGGCCGGATGGCGCAAAAGTACGGGTTGTTTTACGTCCTCCCTCTGACACGGATACGGCCATTCTCAGAGGTATTTCTCCATCCATGGATGAGGCGATCACATCTGCTTACGCAAACCGGCAACCTGGTTCCTCCATGGCCGATACCGATATTGATCTTGTGGATATGGTCGAAAAGGTTCCGGGTGGACTGGGATCGGTAGCGCTGCCTCTGATTCTGGCAGAACGCCGTCCCCTTAAAGGATTGATCCTGGACGGCGTTGAACCTACAGTTTCATCCATGGATAATAATAGTTATAAACATGTCAAGCAGGCATTCTTGATTGTCCGTGCCGATGCCCCCAGCCACGTGCGTGCCATCATCGAGTTCCTGCTCACTGCGGAAGCAAAGGACATGTTGCTGAAGCTGGGAATTTCATCAAAAGAACCATGACCTCATGAGCACACCCTCCCGGTTGCTGCACAAAATCACCATGACCTCCGGTGTCATGGCCGCCATGGTCATTTTTTTGCCGCCTCTCATCCATCTGTTCCTGAGTTTGAACCATGTCTACAAGAATTTGGATTCAGAACTGCGTATTCATGGTATTTTTTTAAACAAATTTGTCAGCAACAATCCCCTCGTTTGGTCTTCTCAAGGGATTCGCCTGCAATCTGTTCTGGACGATATCCATACACCAAACTTTTCAGTGCACGTATTCCATTCTGCCAATGGGCAGGCAAAGGAGGTTATCCATGTCATGGAAACACTTGCCTGGCCGCAATTAACCCGCGAAATAAATTTGTATGACTATGGTGATCTCACTGGAAATGTGGAAATTTCCCTGTCGTTGCGTCCCATGCTGCTATCCATTTCGTTGACTTTGCTCCTCAGCACACTTTTTGGTCTGACTATTTTTTTCCATCTGCGCAATCTGATGTTGCGCACCTTGAATCAGGCCACCGAAGCCTTGCAGGAAGCCAAAGAAATTGCCGATGAGTCCAATCGCACCAAAAGCGAATTTTTGGCCAACATGAGCCATGAGATTCGCACTCCCATGAATGCGATTATCGGTCTTACCGATTTAGCATTACAAATGACGATGCCGCATCAATTACGTGGCTATATAACAAAAATCTCCAACGCATCCCACTCCTTGTTACGCATTATCAACGATATATTGGATTTTTCAAAAATTGAGGCGGGCAAATTAGAGATAGAGTCCGTTGATTTTTTGTTACGGGATGTGCTTGACCATCTGATGGACCTGTTTCGCAGCAAGGTCCGCGAAAAAAATATTGAACTTGTCCTGCATATGTCAGAGGAGTGCCAGTATATCTTGACGGGTGATGCCCTGAGACTTGAACAAATCTTGATGAACTTGATCAGCAACGCCATCAAGTTTACCAGGGAGGGGCAGATTGAGGTAAGCATCCGAACATTGGTCCCCGTCGATCACCAGGGAGAGCAGCGCGTTCGACTGGAGTTTGCCGTCAAGGATTCCGGTATCGGCATGACACAGGAACAGAGCGCCAAACTGTTTCATTCTTTTACGCAAGCAGACAGCTCCACAACCCGGGAATATGGGGGAACGGGGCTGGGTCTCGCCATCAGTAAACGCCTGGTGGGCATGCTGGGTGGTGACATTTGGCTGGAGAGTGAACCGGGCAAAGGGAGCACCTTTTTCTTTACTGTCCTGTTGCCACGACGGATAGAGAAAGAAAGAAACGAGATGTCGCCTCCCGGCGCCATGCAGGGACTCCCCGTGTTGATCGTAGACGATCATGAAATGGCCAGACGCTCCCTGAAAGCGGTTCTGGATCATTTGACCTTCCGTGCCGTGGATGTTGCGTCCGGGGCAGATGCTCTGGTGGAGATGGCAAGGGGGATAACCGAGGGTACGCCTTACCCTTTGGTGTTGGTGGATTGGGCCATGCCTGAGATGGACGGTATGGCTGTTGCGCAAAACATGGTGAAAATCGCCTCCCGTATGGGAGCGGAGAGGGCAAAAATCATTTTGATGATTGGCGATGGCCAGGAAGAAGATGTTCGGATCAGCAGCCAACGGACCAGCGTGGACGCGGTTCTCGTCAAACCAGTCAACTGCTCACAACTGTTCGATACCATTATGGAACTCTTTGGTCAGGATGTCGAGAAAGTCTATCGACACGGTTTGACCTCCATGGATGCAGAGGGCGTCAGTGCCCATGTGAAGGGAGCCAGGGTGTTGTTGGTTGAGGACAACTCCATCAACCGACAGGTCGCTGGTGAAATGCTTCAGGGGCTTGGTTTGGTGGTTGAAATGGCCGTGGATGGCCTGGAAGGGGTACGCAAGGCGGAATCCTCCGAGTTTGATGTGGTATTCATGGATATCCAAATGCCCAGGATGGATGGCTATACAGCCACCCGCGAAATACGCAACATGCCGCATCGCAAGCGGCTTCCCATCATTGCCATGACGGCGCACGCCATGGCAGGGGATCGAGAAAAATGTTTGGCAGCCGGCATGAATGACCATGTCACCAAGCCAATCGATAGAGACAATCTGTATGCAGCACTGCTGCGCTGGATTCCGCCCGGTGAGCGGACTGGACGTGCAACAGGGATGGGCCAGGGAACTCTCAGCAACGACAAGGGACAAGTGCCGCCGACATTGGCAGGGATTGACGTGATGGCTGGACTGGACCGGTTGGGCAACAACCACACCATGTATCACTCACTTTTGCAAGAATTTGGCCGGGATTATCGCCATGCTGTCGAAAGTCTGCGGGTGTTGTGTGCGGGCAAACGGCAGGACGATAGGAGTGCTGCGGTCAGCCTGACTCATGCCATCAAGGGTGTAGCGGGCAATCTCGGTGCGCGTGATCTGTACGAAGCGGCACGTGACCTGGAACTGTGTCTCAAACGGGACGCACGGGAAGGGTGTGCCGATTTGCTGGACCGTTTGGAGCGTGCAAGGGCCCTTGTGTTGGAGTCCATCGCCTCCATGACAGAACAAGAGATGGCGCCAAAGGCTGAAGAGGGGAAAATGATTGCGGATGCGCCCGTCAATCGCGAGGAACTTCATGATCTTATTGATCATATGCTCTCACTTTTAAAACAAAATGATGTCGAGGCGGAAGTGCGCATGGCAACCCTGGAAAGAGTGCTTGCGGGCACCGGCCTGCACAATGAGGTGCAATTATTGGCGGAACAGATCAGAATGTTTGATTTTGATGGCGCAACCGTTACCTTGTCGGCCATAGTCAAATTATTAAACGTTCCATTGAATAAACCAGCATGAACGATAACACGCAGCAGGCACGCATACTGATCGTTGACGATGTGCGGGCAAACATCCGTGTCCTCGTGCAAATTCTTCGCAATGATTACAAAATCTCTGTCGCCACCCATGGGGAAAAAGCGCTGGAGGTGGCGCATGCGGAGCATCCGGTCCTTATTCTTCTGGATATCATGATGCCGGATATGGATGGCTACGAAGTTTGTAAGCGCTTGAAGGAAAACAAAAAAACTCAGGACATCCTTGTCATTTTTGTCACCGCGAAAGACGATGATCAGGATGAAGCGAGAGGCTTTGCGTTGGGCGCCGTGGACTATATCACCAAACCTTTCAGCAAGGACGTTGTGCTGGCCAGAGCCAGGAACCATATTCAATTGAAACAAAACCATGACAGCATGCTTGCCATGATGGTTGAGTTGGAAAAATCCAGGGAGAGGGCAGAGGTCGCCAATCGGGCAAAGAGCGGATTTTTGGCCAATATGAGCCATGAGATCCGTACCCCCATGAACAGCATTATTGGCATGACAGAATTGGTTCTGGATTCTGATTTGGATGAAAAAAACAGAAAATATTTAAATACGGCGATCTCTTCCGCCAAAAGTCTGCTGGGTCTCATCAACAACATTCTGGATCTTTCCAAAATTGAGAGTGGCAAACTGGAGTTGGAGTCTGTCGTTTTCAACTTGCGACATGTTTTGGAGGATGTTCTGGGCGCCATGCATGTCCTGGCTCAAGCCAAAGAGTTGGAGTTGTTCGGGGATGTGGATGCGCCATTGCCAAACTGTTTTATCGGTGATCCGACCCGTTTGCGCCAGGTTTTAATGAATCTGGTGGGCAATGCCATCAAGTTTACTGAAAAGGGACACGTCTTTGTCACCGTAACACGGGAATCGGCAGAGATGTTGCGTTTTGCCGTGACGGATACCGGCATTGGCATTCCTCCAGAACAGCAAGAGTCCGTGTTTGAGATTTTTTCCCAGGCGGATGACTCGACCACCCGGAAATATGGGGGAACCGGATTGGGGACGACCATTGCCAAAGAGATCGTGGAAAAAATGGACGGACGGATTTGGCTGAAAAGCACAACGGGCAAGGGGAGTACATTTTTTTTCGTGGTCCGCTTGCCAGAGGCCAAGGGGGTCGCCTCCTGCCAGGACAGGCGAGAACATGACCGCAAGGCAGCGCCATCGGACGTTGCCATGTCTGCGCCACTGAATATCCTGATTGCGGATGATGTGGAAGCCAATCGCGTCCTGGCTGTTACACGTCTGGAACAGCGCGGACACCATGTGGTGGTGGCGGAAGATGGTGTACAGGTTCTGGCCCACTATGAAAAGGGGGCATATGACGTGATCTTGATGGATCTACAGATGCCCCATATGGATGGAATAGAGGCAACCAAAAGGATTCGACAGAAGGAAGCCGGTATGAAACCCGCACAGCATATCCCCATCATTGCCTTGACGGCCCGCTCCATGGCCAGTGATCGGGAGTTGTGCCTTGCGGCAGGCATGGATGAATATGTCTCCAAGCCTATTGATTTTAATAAACTCTACTCGATTCTTGCGCAGATGTTTCCGTTGGGTGGTGGCGTGCGGACAGGAGAACGACCTGTTGTTGCAGTAGCGCCAGAGGAGACGGAACCGGTTGCTTTTCCCGACATTCCGGGCGTTGATGTCAAGGCCGGTTTACACCAATGGAGAGACGCAAAGGTGTATCGCAACGCTCTGCTGCGTTTTGCCCAGTCTCAAGCGGCCAAAGGTGGACTCATTCGCGCAGCTCTCCAGGCAGGAAAGCTTGCAGAGGCCGAAGCGTTGGTCCATGCATTGAAGGGTGCATCAGGTTCCTTGTATGCCGTTGCCCTGGCGGGTGCGGCAACTGCTTTGGAATCGGGGTTACGTCGACAGGAATCCCATTTGGATCCTTTGCTCACGACGCTGGAAAACGCCTTGTCAGAGCTGGTGGCATCGTGTCGCGTTCTGGAAGAAAATGGTCCGACTGTCATGGCTCAAGAGACCATCCCGGTTTCGCCTCCCCAACCGCACCACATCCTTATGATGCAGCACATGGCCCGGGCTCTTGGCAGTGGCCGGGCCATGGAAGCCGAGAAACTCCTGCCCGAAATGGCGCACTGGTTACAGGGAACTGTTTACGAGTCGGATGTTGCGCGTCTCATGACCCAGGTGGATGATACCGATTGTGCAGGGGCAAAAAAAGGGCTGGACAAACTGGCTCAAGCATTGGGAGTGCATGTGTATGGAAACGATCTCTAAAAGGCCGACCATCCTGTTGGTGGATGACGAACCTGCCAATCTCAAGCTGCTTCGAGAAATTTTGCGCAAGGATCATGACCTGTTGTTTGCACACAACTGCGCAGAAATGTTTGAATATGCCGCCGACCAACCAGACCTGATCTTGTTGGATGTCATGATGCCGGAGATGGACGGTTATACAGGATGCGCCCTGTTGAAGGCAAACGAGGCAACACGCGATATTCCAGTCATATTTGTCACCGCCAAAATTGAAATGGATGACGAAATTAAGGGGTTTGCTGCGGGAGCTGTGGATTATCTGACCAAACCTGTGCAAGGTCCAGTGGTACGGGCTCGTGTCAAGACCCATTTGGCATTGCGACAGGCAAGAGAGCTTGTTGTCCGGCAGAACAAGGAGATTATGGCACAATATGAATCGCTCAAGAAAACGGCTCAACTGCGGGATGATGTGGAACACATTGTTCGCCACGACCTGAAAGGTCCACTCAATGCCATCATTGGCATGCCGGAGGTGGTGATCAACGATGGGCCATTGACCGAAACCCAGGAAAAATTCCTGCACATCATTGAGGAAAGCGGCTACCTGTTATTGGATATGATCAATCGTTCACATGATCTATACAAGATGGAGCAAGGCATTTATCAGATAGACGCCAAACCGGTCAATATACTTGTGATTCTGGGTCGTGTTTTAACTGAACTTCAGCAACAAATACACGAAAAAAAATTATTGATCGATATAACTCTGAACAGCAGGCCCGTTGTTTCAACGGATCTGTTTCTCGTCTCCGGAGAGGAGCTTCTGTACCACTCCATGTTCTCCAACCTGCTCAAAAATGCGGTTGAGGCGTCTCCAGCGAAGCAATCATTGATGATCAGTTTAAAACAAAAGGAAAAACCGGTCATACGCATAAGCAACAAGGGGAGTGTGCCCGTTGTGATTCGAGACAATTTTTTTGGAAAATACGTTACTTCCGGCAAACAACAGGGAACCGGTTTGGGGACTTATTCCGCCATGCTGATTGCCAAAACATCGGGAGGGGACTTGCTGTTGGACACAACCAGGGAAGGCATGACATCTATTATAATCAAACTGAAAGCCTGGACGGATTGTTCCGCTTCGTAGTGTGCAATCAAGTCAAGTGATTGTTATTTTGCATCTATTCACCGCCCTTGCAAGAAAAGCCTGGACGGGAAAGCCTTTGTCAGGGCTTCGCCCCGAACCCCGCCAGGACGCTGCCCTGGACAAAGCCAGGGAGCCACCCCCCTGGACCCCGATTCGTTGCCGGGTGGTGAATGGTTGACAGAGACGCGGAGAGCCTCCTGTCCATCAAATAATCTGATGTAGCCAAAAAGCAAGAAATCTGTCAGAATCGTTCGGAGCGGATTGGTTTGGCTGCAACCTGATGTTTTCTCTTCATGGAATCAAGCAATGGCCATACATGCCTCTCCCAACTCCACAACATCCCTGGCTGGTTCGGGCGAAGCCCGTCCCCTCCCTGTCGCCAATCCCCACGACGGGACGATCCATGTCACCCCGGATGGGGGCCAGGTTTATCTGCCGGACGCCTCGTTTTTGCTGACCGGAGAGTATACCCGATCCGGCGCCGATCTGATCATCGAGAACGTGGCCGGGGAGAGGGTGGTGATCGAGGGTTATTTCGCCGGGAAAAATCACCCCCTGCTCAAGCTTGCCAACGAGGCCACGGTCACGCCGGATACGGTCGAGGCGCTGCTCCTCAATCCGGTAGCCCCCTACATGGTGGCCGGGCCGACCTTCTGGCCGGGGGGAGAGGCGGAATCTCCTGTCATTGGCCATGTAGACCGGGTGGTCGGGCGGGTTTTCGCCCGGGATCGCAATGGTGAGTCCCGCCTGCTGCAAAAGGGGGATTCCATCCATCTGGGCGATGTCATCGATACGGGCAAGGAGAGTCTGCTGAAACTCCTGCTCAACGACGACACCATGTTTCAACTCGGTGAGAATGCCCGTGGCATCCTGACCCAATATATTTTCGATCCCGGCAGCGCGTCCGGAAAATTTGCCGCCACGGTGTTGCAGGGCATTTTTCGTTATGTCAGCGGCAAATTGGCCCATCTCAGCAAAACAGGCCAGCATACGGTTATCAAGACGCCGGTGGCCACGATCGGCATTCGCGGCTCGGCGCTGGACGGCGAGGTCACTCCAGCCGGGGAGACCACGGTGGTGCATACTTCGGGCGTGCTCTCCATCGGGGATGCCCAAGGCCAGGGGAGTATCACCCTGACCACGCCGGGAACAGCCACAGCCGTGTCATTCACCGGCGGGCCTCCGAAGCCGGTCTTCAAGGCGCCCGACACCTTCATGGCCAAGTTGAACTCCCAACTGTCCACCCAGGTCTTCGAGCAGAAGGAGCATGCCGAGCAGAAACAGATCGAACAAAAAATCGAGCAGCATAAGGAGGAACAGAAGCAGGAGCAGGGCAAAGAGAAATCGGACAAGGCCGATGCCAAGACCGGGGAGGCCGCTGGCGACAAAGGGGAGCAAAAGGGGGACGAAAAAGGCAAAGGGGACGACGCCAAAAAAGACGAGGCCAAAGCGGACGACGCCAAAAAGGATGATGCGCAAAAGGACAACGCCAAAAAGGATGATGCGCAAAAGGACGACGTTTCAGCCAAAACCGACGACGCCAAAAGCGGGCCGGACTTCGGCGAAGATCGCCCCCCGGAAAAATCCGGCGACGACACGAAAAAAGCCCCATCCGGCGGGCCGGACTTCGGCGCCGGCGACGCACCCAGACCGGATGGCCCGGGCAAGGCCGCCGGGCCTGACTTTGGCGACGGCGCCCCCAAACCTCCAGCCGATACCGGTCAGGCCAAGCCGGGCGCCGGAACGAACAATCCTGCCGGTGGGCCGGATTTTGGCGTTGGTCCCATCCCGGGCAGCAACAGCGGAGAACCGGTGCGTTTGGGCAGTGCACTCCCCCCGGGAAATCTTCCGGGACAGCCTGAGACCACCGCCAAAACATTTGGCACAACCCTCGCCCCCCCTCCTTCCGATGCCGCGAAACACCTGCTCCCTTCCCCGACCAACAACCTGCCCGCTGCCGGTACGCAACCCAGCCTTGTCGAGACACAAAACGTCAAACTCCCACCACACCCGGGGAGTGACACCCTCGATGCCCAGGAACAGGGCGCCCTGACCATCCCCCCAGCCAAGCTCCTGGCCAACGACCAGGATCCCCGTGGGTCATCCCACTTGAAGATCGATCCGCAGGGATTTGATTTTTCAAAACTGCTCGGAAAGATCGCTGTCGGATCCGATGGCACGCTGACCTATCAACCTGATGGTCGTTTTGACCATTTGAACCCCGGGGAGACCGCGACCGAAACCTTCAGCTATACGGTTGCCAACAGTCATGGCCTTGTCGCCACAGCCCCTGTCGTCGTGACCATCACCGGAGAGAATGATGCCCCGACGGTCAACAACACGCTTGTCACCAACCAAAATTTCATTCTGGGCAAAGCTTTCAGCTACGTCGTCGATGCCGAAACCTTCAGCGATGTGGACACAGGCGACAAACTCACCTATTCGGCCAACCTGGCAGGGGGAAGCGCCCTGCCCTCTTGGCTCAAATTCGATCCCGCCACCGCCACTTTCAGCGGCACCGCCGGCGCCGATGCGACCAACGATGTTCAGGTTCAGGTCACGGCCACGGACACATCCCAAGCATCGGTCTCGGCCAACTTGACCTTGCAACCCCTGGCACAGGGGGTCTTCCTCGATGGCGCCGTCAGCGGCCTCAATTATCAAACCGCCACCCAGTCAGGCTTGACCGACAGCCAAGGCAACTTTCTCTACCGCCCCAACGAGACCATCAAATTTTACGTGGGAAATTTTTATCTGGGGCAATCGGCGGGCGGCTCCGTGGTCACGCCGGTGGATATCGCCGACGCGGGAAATTCGACGCGGGTAGCCAACACCTTGCAACTCCTGCAAATGGCCGATGCCGATCACGACTTGAGTAATGGCATCCAGATTTCCGCTGCGACCAGCGCCGTCATTTCGGGCTTGAATCTCAACCTGGACACCCCCCTGACCGAGACAAATTTTGCCCCCCTCCTTTCCCAGAATGGTGGAACCTTTATCACCCAATCACAAGCCTGGAGCCATTTCGGTCAAACCCTGGGTAACCTGAGCAGTGAAAAAGGGGGTTTTACCGGACTGTCCATTTCCAGCAACACTCTCTCCGCCGGGGCCACAGCCGGCGCCGCCGTGGGTACGCTCACCGCCCAGGCGCCAGCCGGGGCGACCCCGGTGGTGCAGATCATCGGGGGAGCGGATGCCGGGTTGTTCGAGGTCAACAACGGCGTGCTGCAACTCAAGGCCGGGGCTGTATTGGATTTTGCCAACCACCCCACGCTGGAAGCGGAGTTTCTGACCACGGATGCCAAGGGGGGCATTCCGCCCCGGGTGGACGCCCTGACCATCACCCTGACCAACCCCAATCACGCCCCGACCCTTGCGGGCCACGCCAGCATCCCGGCCCATACCTCTGATCTCGCCAGCTCGGGCGCCACAGTCGGCGCATTGTTCGTTGGGCTCTTCAAGGATGCCGATACAAGTGACCGTCTGGCCGGGGTGGCCGTTGTCAACAATCCGGCGACCATTAGCCAGGGGGTATGGCAATATTCCGTGGATGGCGGGGCCAACTGGACCGCGCTCGGCGCAGCCAGTGACGGTGCCAAGGCCATTGCCCTCTCCGCCGCCAGCCAGGTGCGTTTTCTGCCTGCGGCTGGTTACACAGGTTTGGCGCCGGAGTTGTCCGTCAGGGCGTTGGACAGCTCCTACAAGGGCAATTGGTCATCTACGAACGCCATCGTGCAGGTCGATACCACCACAACGGGTGGATCGACCCCGATCAGCACAACCACCATTCCCTTGGGGGTCGATCTCACATTTTACCAGGGTGCGCCTTATCCGTTTGGGGTCGTTTTCGATACCGTGGCCAACCTGACGGCCAATGCCGGTGGGTACATCAATGCGGCACAACGTGTCACGGTGGTCGATACGGCAACCGTGGCCCAGTTGGCAACCATCGATGCCTTGACGCCGGGAACGGTCGTTCCCACCAGTCTGGCCGATACAGCGGCCCATCTGGCTGGCAGCGCCGGGGTTTATGTGACAGGCGCCGTCAACGTGACGGTGAGTGATGCCGCATCCCTGGCCCAACTGACGGCTATCGATGCCGCCACCACCGGAACCATGACCTACAGCACCGGAGGTATCGCCGACACGGCAACCTACCTGGCAGTCAATGCCGGTGGCTATGTCACTGGCGCCGTCGACGTGACGGTCACCGACACCGCCACCATCGCCCAACTGGCCGCCATCGACGCCCTGACCACCGGAACCATGACCTACAGCGCCGGAGGTATCGCCGACACGGCAGCCAACCTGGCAGCCCATGCCGGTGGCTATGTCACTGGCGCCATCGACGTGACAGTCACCGACACCGCCACCATCGCCCAACTGACCGCCATCGACGCCCTGACCACGGGAACCCTGACCTACAGTGCGGGAGAGATCGTCGATACGGCGGCAAATTTTGTCGCCAATGTCGGTGGCCTGGTGACGGGCACCATCAACGTCACCCTGTCCGATGCCGCCACCATCGCCCAACTGACCGCCATCGACGCCCTGACTGCGGGAACCCTGGATTACACGACGGGTGGCATCATCGATACGGCAGCCAACCTGGCGACCAACGCGGGAGGCTATGTCGACAGCTCCACCAACGTCACGGTCAGCGATACACAGACCTTGGCCCAATTGGCTGCCATCGATACCGTCACGGGAACGGTCACGGCAACCCATGTATCCGACACATGGGCCCATTTGACCGCCAATACAGGCGGATACGTGACCCGTTTCACCGATGTCGCCGTGACCGATACGGCCACCATGGGTCAGTTGGCCGCCCTGGATCTTGCGGCAGGGGTGGTCACCGCCACGCAGATCACCGACGCAGTCGGTCAACTGTTCGTCAATGCGGGTGGCTACATAACCGGCAACGTCGCCGTCACCGTCACCGATGCCGCCACCATCGCCCAACTGACCGCCATCGATGCCCTGACCACAGGCGCCGTCACCCCGACCACCATCATCGACACCGCCGCCAACCTGGCCGGCAACGTGGGCGGATATGTGGGTGGCGGGATCCATTGCATCATCACCGATACGGCGACCAGCGCCCAGTTGACCACCATCGATGGCTTGACCACCGGAACTTTGACCGTCTTGAACAACGTGGATCTGGTGGGCAACTACAGCAACCCCTCCCCCAGCCTGAACCTGCTTGCAGCTGCCGTCACCATCAACGGCGGCGGATATACCCTCGACAACCCCAATGGCTCCACCCTGAACCTGGACGATGACAGTTTTGCCTCCGTTCCGACCCTGAGCACCCTGAGCAACAGTGGCACCATTCATATCCAACGTTCACCTGGTACGGTGACGGTCCATGGCGCCTACCTCAACAATGCCGCCTCCGTCCTGGCCATAGGTGTGGGTGGTACGACCAGTCTGACTGGTGCAGCCATTGCCTTTGCCAGCGGCCTGACCAACGCCGGCGTCATCGCGCTGGACAATCATGACGCCAGCACAGCTGACGCAAGCCTGACCATCACGGCAGGCACCCTGACCAACAGCGGCACCCTCTGGTCATTGAACTCAGGGGGCGCCGTCGCCGGGGTGCGCACCATCACCGGCAACGTCACCAACAGCGGCACCATCGATGTCGATTACGATCTGACCGTCGCCGGCGGCACGCTGGACACATCGTATGGCACGTTGGACCTGGCTGCCGGGACGACGCTTGTCGCCAACGCCTGTACCATCGTGATCGGGGCCGGAACCTCACTCATCGGCACAGGCGTGCTCCGCCCGGACAGCTCCTTCGATATGACAGACAGCTTCGCCTACGGGAACACGGTGACGTTGGATCTGCTGCACAGTACGGTGACCATCCGGGGGGCCTTTTCATTTGGCCTGCTCAACGGCAGCCATCTCGCCATGGATGACGACATCGTGGATGAAAACACCACCATCAGCAATGATGGGACTGTCGAAATCCAACGCCACGCGGGAACGGTCACCATCAACGGAACCTGGTACAATCAACCCCCCAACGGGTCGCTCGTCATTGGCAAAGGCGGCAGTGGCGGCAGTGCCGATATCGTGTTCGCCAGCGGATTTACCAACTATAACCTTATCGAACTGGACAACGAGAGCAGCAGTACCGATGAGGCCTCCCTGACCATCACCAGTGGCACTCTGACCAACCCCGGAACCATCTGGTCGCACGACTCCGGGGGTACGGCGGCGGGGTTGCGCACCATCACCGGCAACGTCACCAACACAGGCCGTATTCTGGTCCATCATAACCTGACCATCAACAACACCGGCGCCACCTTCGATACCAGCAGCGGCACCATCGATCTGTCCACCCTGAGCCCCAGCCCCACGTTGACCATCGACTCCGGCACCACCCGGTTTGGCGCCGGCACCACCCTTTTGGGGTTCGGCTATCTGGTATTGGCGAACGCCCACACCCTGGACCTGACGGGAAATTATAACCATCAAACCCCGGCGCATCTGGACCTGCTCCACGGCACGGTGACCATCCAGGGTTCCGGCTACACCTTCACGAACGCTGCCGCCTCCATCCTGAACCTGGACAACGATCACTTTTCCGCCGGGCTGACCCTGAGCAACAGCGGCACCATCAATGTATTACGTTCTTCCGGTACGCTGACCATCGACGGTTCCTCCAGTAACAACGTCGGCGCCGTGCTGGCCATCGGCATCGGCGGCACCGGCAACGCGGCTCTGGCTGTCACGACCAGCTTCACCAACGCCGGAACCATCATTCTGGATAACGAGAGCAGCACCGCCGGCAACAGCACGCTCTACGCCAACAGCAACGGTGTCATTCTGACCAATTCCGGTCGCATCTGGTCGCGGGATTCCGGTGGCACGGCAGCCGGGATGCATACGATTTATGGCTGCATCGTCAACTCCGGCGTCATCGATGTGGATTATAATCTGCTTATTGGCAATACCGGCACCTTGGCCACTTTTGACACCTCGGCTGGTACCATCAATCTGGGTACGGGCGCCGTTCTGACCATTTCCGGTGGCACCACGGTATTTGGCACCGGCACCGTCCTGAATGGCAATGGCTCGATTCACCTGGCTGGAACCCAGACCTTGATGTTGGCAAGCAACTACACCTACAGCATGCCCTCCTTCAATCTGGTTTTCTATGGTGCGGTGACGGTTACAGCCGTATCGCCCACCACCTTCATGATCGCGGCCAGTGGCGCACTGGACATGGATGGCGACACATTCGCCACCCAAGTCGGGTTGGTCAACCTTGGATTTTTGAGCTTTGGCGGTACCGGCAACCATATCGACGGCACCCTGACAAACGATGGCGTTCTGTACGTCGATGGCTACAGCTATGCAGCGACCGAAGCCATCTTTGCCAGCGGTTTCACCAATGCCGGCACCCTGGTTCTTGACGACACCGCCGCCAATGCCAGCGCGGTCCTGTTACAGATCAATTCGGGCACATTGATCAATACAGGCACCCTCCAGATGCAAAATTCCGGAGCCGGCACCGCAAGCACCTTCCATATCGATGGACATCTCAGCAATCAAGGTAGCATGTACCTGATCGGCAATCACAGCACCTTGATGTTGGATCATGCGGCAGTTTTTGGAACATTTGTCAACAACGGCACCCTGTCGATCCTCTCCGACAGTGCAACGCTCAAGATCTCCGGCCTGCCCAGCACGACATTCACCAATGATGTCAATGGTCTTATTTCCGGAATCGGGACGATCGACGTTTCGGATCCCGATGTGACCTTCATCAACAACGGCAGGATCCTGCCGGGTCTGACCACGACCGGCAACCTGACCATTCAAGGCCCCGTCACTTTTGGCAATACCGGTACGCTCGAACTCTTTTTGGAAAGCAGCCAGAGCTTTGACAAGTTGACGGCCAGCAGCGTCGATCTGAACAACGCCTCCGATACCGTGGTTCTTCATTTCTACAACTACTTTGTGCCTGCGCATGGTCAGACATTCGACATCATGTCAGCTTCTTCCGTTTCCGGAGTATTTGACTATTATGCCCATGCTCTGGGGACGGACTGGACCTTTACCCAGGCTTTTGCAGGCGGCCAGTACCAGGTGACGGCCCACAAGGCCATCGATGCAGCCACGTCGTTGGGCAATATCACCGGAATTCGCGGATTTTCTCTGCAAGGCGCTGCCGCCGGCGACAATTCCGGCAACGTGGTCGGATCGGCTGGAGACTTTAACGGCGACGGTTTTTCCGACGTTCTGGTCACATCCGAAAACAACGACGTTTCGGCCAGCAACGCCGGCGCCACCTACGTGATATTCGGCACGTCAGCGGGCGTCACCTCGCCTCAATCTCTCACAGGCAGTGGTTTTACCGCTGTTGGCGTTGCGGTCAACGACTTTTCCGGAAGCTCGGCGGCCTCTGCCGGCGATGTCAACGGCGACGGCGTGGACGATTTGATCATCGGCGCCAAAGGGGCGGATGTGGTCAATGGCGGAACCATGACGGATGCCGGTGCAGCCTCCATTATTTTTGGTCAAACAACCTGGTCTGCCGACCCTTTCAATCTGTCGAGTCTGAATGGCGGCAACGGCTTTACGTTGACCGGCGGCGCTGCGGACGATTTTCTGGGACATGCGGTTCATGGCGCCGGCGACATCAATGGCGATGGCTACGATGACATCATTGTGGGCGCCTACAAAACCAATACCAACCAAGGCAGCGCTTATGTCGTATTTGGTCATGGCGGCACGTTTACCCCCACTCTCGCAGTCAGTGCCCTGGATGGCAGCAACGGTTTCACCATGAACGGTATCACCACGAGCCAGACAGGATATTCAGTCAGCTCTGCCGGGGATGTGAACGGCGATGGGTATGACGACATCCTGGTTGGCACATCCGCCACCGTCAACTCGGCTGTTCCCGGCAAGGCCTTTCTGGTTTATGGGAAAGGTTCAGCTTTTGACGCCACCCTGAATCTCGCCACCATGACTTCCACCGATGGCGTCACCCTGGTCGGCGCCAACAATGGCGACTCCCTGGGTTTGGGGGTCGATGGCGCCGGAGATGTCAACGGCGATGGTTACCAGGATATCATCGTCAGCGCCAGTAACTTTGACCTCTCCTCCGACGCCGGCGCCGGCGCAACCTATGTGATTTTCGGTTCGGCCTCCCTACCGGGTTCCATCGCCGTCTCCTCCCTGGATGGCAACGATGGATTTGCCATGTATGGCATGGCTGGCTCCGACCATGCCGGATCCTCGGTCGCAGGGGTGGGAGATGTGAATGGCGACGGTTTCGATGACGTTCTGGTCGGCGCCCTTCAAGCCGATCCTGGAGCCATTGCCGATGCCGGTCAGGCCTATCTGATTTTCGGCGCTCCCAATGTTGGCAATGGGGGTTCCCTGAATCTTTCCGCCCTGGATGGCCATAATGGCTTGGCCCTGAACGGGGATCACTCTGGTGATTGGGCGGGAAGTTCCGTGGGCGCGGGCGGTGATTTCAACGGTGATGGCTTGAACGATTTCATGGTCGGCGCCACCAGGGATGCCGTTGGCGCCAACGCCCTTGCCGGGATCAGCACCCTGGTCTATGGAGATAATTTCCCGGGAAAAATCAATTTCAAGGGCAATACCGGCAACAATACCATCGTCGGCTCCGGAGCTGATGAAAACCTGGTCGGCGGCGCCGGCAACGACACCCTGGATGGGGGCAGCGGCAACGATGTCCTGATGGGAGGCCAAGGGGATGACATCCTCTTTCACGACTCCGCGGACACCCGCGCCGTGGTGGGTGGTTCTGGCGTGGACACCTTGTACCTCCATGGCACGGTTCCCTCGCTGAACTTACATACGAACACGGCCATAAAGGGCATCGACATCATCAACATGAACACTGACGCCGGAGCGAACAACCTTGAGCTCAACATGAACGATGTGCTGAAAATCTCCGACCACAACGCGCTGATCGTCATGGGCGATGCCGCCGACACCGTGACGGCCAATTCCCTGGATGGCTGGACCAGGGCAGCGTCCACCACGGTCCACGTCAACGGCCAGAATTTAAGTGTCAGCTCTACCGGGCTGACCGAGTTGGGCGGCCATACGTTTGATGTCTATACCGCTCCGGTCAACCACCTGGGGGTGTTGTTGATCGAGGATCCGATCCTGCCAAGCAGCGGCATCATCTGAGGCCCGCCATTCCGTGCCGGGTACTGAACGGTTATCACGACTCGTTTATTTTTGTCGGGATGGGGCAGCCTTGGTTTGAATCCAAGCTGGATTATCTCCATTTCGAGATGTATGATCCTGTGAAGAAATTGGCAGAGGGTTATCGTTTCCCGACAGTTCGGTCATGGTGGACATCACACATGCTAGGGGTTGTTGATCTCTCCACTCTGGGCGGAGCGTCCCGGCGCGCGATTGCCAATCGTATCCGGGCACGTTGCCATTTGTGGAGATGGAGCGTGATGGCCCTCCTGATCCTGCCGGCACCAGCTTCGGCCACAACCCTCCTGGAGGCCACCGCTCACGCACTCAAGTCCAATCCTGAAGTGTTGGCTGCCTTGGAAAATCAGCGCGCCGTGCGCAATCAGATTGATGGGGCCAGGGCCGGATACCTCCCCACCCTGGACACCGCCACGGCCTACGGTCGTGAATGGAGCAACAACACGACGACCCGGGGTCTGGGGTTGAACGGCCTGACGCTCACCAACGGGCAATCCAGCATCACCCTCTCCCAACTGCTCTACGACGCCGGCACCACGGCAGCCAACTCGGCCAAGGCGCAAGCCGCCTATGCCTCGGCCACCTTCGGATTTCATCGTGTCGCGGAAGCCTTGCTGCAATCGGCCACGGATGCCTACCTGGAGTCCCTGAAACAGCAGGAACTTCTTGCCCTTTTGCAAGACAACGTCCGTCTGCATCAGGACATTCTGGAAAAGATCCAGGCCAAGTTCAAAAGCGGCGCCGGCAACGAGGCCGACGTTCAGCAAACCGAGACCCGTCTGGCCCTGGTTTCGGCCAATCGCGTGGCCACCCTGGGGGCATTGCGGATAGCCGAAGCCCGTTATCTGCGCATCACAGGCTTGCCGCCCAGGGATCTGCTTCGGCCTGAGGTCCATCTCGCCGCTATCCCCGTAAACTGGGATGTGGCGGAAGCTGCCGCTTTGCAATCTCACCCGGCCATTCTGGCGGTGCAACAGGATCTTGCCGCCGCGCAACACGACCTGGAGGCCATCAAGGGGAGCTTTCGTCCCAACATCAAGATGGATATCCTCTACGGAAACAATGCCAACCAGAGTGGGACGGTGGGTTATGCACAAAATGTCTCCGCTCTGGTCAAAATGAACTACAACCTGTTTCGGGGTGGCGCCGACAATGCCCGGAAGCACGAATCCATGCAGCGCATCACCCAGATGCAGCAGGTTTTGGAACAAACCCGCCGCACTGTCCGGGAAACCCTGCGCACCGCCTGGGAAGGTTTGGAAGCTGCGCGGGATCGCCTTGAATTTCTTGAGAAGCACGTTGCCATCAGCAGCAAGGTCTCCGCAGCCTATGGCGATCAGTTCAAAATAGGCAAACGCACCCTTCTGGATGTTCTTAACTCGGAAACCGAACTGTTCACGGCCAAGTCCACCTTAACCACCGAACAGTTCAACCTTTTGGCCAACGCCTTCCGGGTCATGGGCGGCATGGGGAAACTTCAGGAGTTTCTCGGCGTGCAGAACCCACACACGGACCCGGCCACGACCGCGACCCCGGCTCTCCCTCTCCCTGTGACAGCTTTCCAGGAGACGATTGCCAGACTGGCTTCGGACAGCTTCCCCACCCCCCCGAACCCACCCGCAAACCCGGCGCTCGATGGATCCCCCACCCACCCGAATCCGGGAGCCCATCCCGACCCGTCGGAAAGCACCGCACCCCTCGATTTGGACAACGTCCCACCCCCCGACCCGGAGGGGATCCATTTCTCGTCCCAAACTCCCTCCGTCCAGATTCCTCTCCCCGAGCGCACCCCACCATCCGTGGCAACACCCGCCCCCAAAAGGGTAGCTCCAGAAAAAGCAACCCTCGCACCCTCTTCGCCGACACCGGAGCCATCATCAAAATCAACCGAGACAGCCTACCCCTGGTAACAACACCGGGCACGAAAGACCGAACGTCCGGGCACGAAGGACCAAATACCGAAGGGAAAGAGAACTCTTCCGGTCGGATCGCGCCCGAAATCAAGCCTGAATGTCGATCCCGGCAGCCGCCGGGGATCCGGATTGACCGCCCCCCAGAACGGTCTCCTGTGTGTGCATGGATGTTGCGCGGCTCACATCAGGGGTTTGGGCACGAACCTCCCGGTTAAGCAGGCTGGACCGCACATCGACCTGGACGGCATCCCGATGCAGACTGTTCTCAATGCTGGACCTGGTTCCCCGGGAGACACTCTGGTTAAGGCTGTTCAAATATTGCGTGCGGCCATGGGCCGAGGCGTCGTTGGAAGCGGTAATGGCGGCGACAGTCATTGTATCATCTCCCTGCCTATTCGGATATCCAACCCTCCACCGGGTTGCACGGTCTATGCTACCCATCCCACCGGGGGAGGTCAACCCAATCCTGGCTTTATTTGATTGAATATATTTATTAACACAAAGAAATATTTATTTTTTCAGCCGCCGGCCATTCTCTGGTGAAAAATCTTCTTGCAAGCGAGGTCTGGACTGCTATGATGAGACGCATCGTGGGCGTGTGCGTTGGGTGTTCTTCATTGCGGGGGATTGCAGGGGGTGTCGCACCATGATTTTCAGCTTTGATTCTTTTTCATTTTGCGAAGAAAAACAAAACGAGAGAAGAGTCTCATCGCGCATCTGCCACAGCAGACAGGTCACACTGGAGCTGACCAAAAACCGCACCGTTTTGGGTGTTACGGAAAATGTTGGGTGCGGAGGGGCCTTCGTACGCATTGAGAGCCCCATGTGGTCCTTGACACCTGGGGCCACCTGCCAATTGCGCCTGCTTGGCAGGCCAACAGCCACGGCTTGGCCATGCCGGCTGGTTCGCACGGAGCGAAGCGGTGTTGGGGTCGAAATATTGAACGACGCGACTCACTTCCTGGGAGAGTGTGACATCTCCCGCAAGGTCATGACCTGCCAGTAACCTCATTTCTCCTTTTTGGTGGCCACTGGCGTACTTCGGTATGCTTATTGCTGAGCAATAAGCCCAGCCATACTCTTCTTTTGGCGTGGCGCCTGCCTTTGGAGGGTGGCCGTGGGTTTTGCGGTGGCGCCGTCACTTTGTACGTTTATTTTTCCGGTGAATGAATCTACCATGCCGGAAGCGGGTATCGGGTGGTCCAAGGGTGCGTTATGGAACGGAAAGCGGCAAATCATCAGGAAAAGGGTGCGTCCATGTCCAAGTCGGTTTATTACGTCGTCGTCTTCTTGCTTCTAGGTCTTTTTGTCGGTATCGCGCCAGCCCGTGCGACAAGCTCCCCCGAGGCTATCGGCCACATCAAAAAGCTGGAGGGGTCCGTCAAAATTTTGCGCGCCTCGAAAACGGTTGATGCCAAACTGGGTGACGAAATTTTCATGAACGACACCCTGAAGTCTGGGACTGGCGCCGCCATGGGAGTGACCTTCAAGGACGACACGCGTGTCGCTCTCGGTCCTGATACTGAGTTTGTCGTAGATGATTTTGTCTATCAGCCCCAAAAGAACAAACTTTCTTTCGGTTCACGCATCACCAAGGGCACCTTGCAAGTCATCTCCGGAACGATTGCCAAACTTTCTCCGCAATCCGTCAAGCTTGAAACCCCGACCGGAACGATTGGCGTCCGTGGAACGCGCTTCCTGGTCAAGGTGGGAAAATAACATGGTCTATTTCCGGCATGGAAAGAACCTGTGCCAGAGGTCAAGCTGGAGCAGGTTGCGAGCCTGTCCGCCCGGGGGTCAGTGCCGGTCGGATTGGTTGGGTGTGCATCGCCCCTGCAATGCGCGAGGCTCCGGTGGGCGCATCCTGTTCTCGCTCTTTTCCATCTCACTGGTATCACACGGAACGATCCAAACATGAGCAATACACCCCGGCATGTCATCATCAACCTGGACGGCAACAGGTTTCTTCTGAAGGGCCGGTCCTGCGAGCCTTTGCCGTCATTGGACGCAGTCAAGGGGGACAAGTGGGTCATCACGGATTTCCGGGGTGCTCCATCCTTCCTCATGTCTGTCGAAGCACCGCAGCGTTACGCCGAACTCCTCGCCCACCGACAACTCCAGGAGCAGGGGGAGGCCAATCAGCACGCCCGGCTGCTCACTCACTGGAAACAAGGACGCACGGCAAACCTGAGCGAGTTGTTCTTTACCGTGGTGGAGAAGGATGCGGCAACCAGCTATTTTGACATGGCCCAGGCCGACTCCAACCATCACCTCGTGTTCCCCCTCAATGCCGTTCTGTACGATGTGCTGGTCAAAAACTCCTCCAAAAAACAAAATGTCGCTGTCCTGTTCGATCACGATCGGCATGTGGACATCCTGATCGGCAATCCGGGGCGTATCGCTGGCAACTTGCGGCTCTCTTCGCACTCGTCAGCACCAGAGGACAAGGCCAATATGGTCGAGTCCCTCCAGGATGAGTTGAGGTCCATGGCCTCCAAGGCCAATATGCGCCTTGAGAAAATCATCTATTTCAACTGGCATCTCCTGGATGAAACCGGCAGCGCCACATCCGCGACAAACACCGACATCTCTTTCGGTACCGAAAGCGACGGGGCCACGATGGCCACCATCGGTGGACACCTCGACGGCGCCATCAAAACCTCGACAAAAAAAGCGACGTCTGCGTCGCGTTCTGCGTTGGTCATGAGCGCCGGCTGGGTTCGTCAGTTGGCGGAAAAAATGCAACTAAAGTGTGTCGTCCTGCAACAAACCCGTTATGAGCAGGAGAATGATCAGGTACTGGTAACATCCCTGCCAACCGCCATCAAGAGTCTCTCCTACCAGCGTGCGGGAAACACTACCCTTGAGATCGTCAAGTACGGCGCGGAAAAGGCCGTTGTGCCCTTTTTGACCACCTTCTTGATTGTGGTGGGGGGCCTCTACCTGTCTCATCTCTTCCTCGCACAGAAAACCCGAACCATCGAAAAGCAGATCGAGGCGGAAAAAGGGCAAGGCTTCCACTATGAACCTGTCTTGCCTATCTCCCCCGACTCCACAAAGGTCGTCGATTTTACCAAGCGCCTCTCCTCCCTGTTCGACATGCCGTCGCCGCGCTCCATCCTGGTCGAGGTCAGCGATTCGATCCCGGAGGGGATGGATATCCATGTCAGAAAACTTTCCTTCGACTACGATGCGCGTATGACCCCGATCATCACCATGGATGGGTTTGTCGGTGGTGGTTTCAAGGTTGCCAAACAGGCCTACACCACGTTCATGCAGTCCCTCGTCAAACGTGGCTACGTCCTCGAAGCAGAGTCCCTGAACACCGATGTCCAGAAGATCAATTTTGTCACCAAAATCAGGCGTGAGCATGCCCAGCCCAAAAATATGGTGATTCTGCTCCCGGGCGATGACGGCAAGGTCGGTGCGGTCTCCGTGACCAACAAGGGCGGACACCAAGAACTGAACACCGCACATGCAGCCGTGGGTGTGGATGACGCCGACGTGGCCCCTACCCAGCCATTTTCCATGGACCAGAGCCAGATTCAAGCCGCCTTCGGCAAAGCGCTTGATGCCAACCCTGAGCCACCTCTCCACTTCATTCTCAATTTCAACTCGGGCGGAACAGACTTGACCGAGGAGTCCAAGCTCCGTATGACGGAGCTCCTGGGCGCTGTCTCCAAACGGTCCACCCCTCCCACGGTGGAGGTTGTCGGTCACACGGACACTGTGGGGCCTGCTGACCGGAACTGGCAGCTTGCCCTGGATCGGTCACAGTCTGTCCGAAACAAGCTGGTGGAGATCGGTCTGAAGCCGGAGATGGTCGACTTCAGTTCCCACGGCGAGGGCAATCCCCTGGTGCGTACCGCCGACGAAGTGTCCGAATCACGTAATCGCCGGGTCGAAGTGACCATCCAGTAACCTGACCACTCCGTCTTGTTCGTGGCCCATCAGCAGTAAACGAAGATATGAAAGCCTAGTGGACCAACCGACTTGATTTGAAGTGCTCACTTTTCGTGCCTATTCCGCACTCTTTCAAGAAAAGCTTGGAAATGAAAGCCTTTGTCAGGGCTTCGCCCCGAACCCCACCAGGGCGCTGCCCTGGACCCGCCAGGGAGCCAGCCCCCTGGACCCCGATTCATGGTTTGCCTTCACATCAAATCAACACGGTTGAGCCACTGGTCGGGGCTTCGCCCCGAACCCCACCAGGAGGAAGGGCGCAGCCCCTCCTCCTGCACCTCCATCCCGGTCTTGCAATCGTTTTTTTTGGTTCGCTCCCCCTACTTGGAAGAGAGCACCACGCGGCTTCCCTTCTGGCCACTCTCCAGGCGTTGCAGATGAAACCGGACCAAGCCGTCATCCGGGTAAGCGGCAGCCAGGTTTTGGAACGCTGCCAAGGCAGCCGGATCCTCCTCGGTCATGCTTTGGTATGCTGCCTTATAGGCCTGGATGTGTGGTGACGTCTCCTCTTCCATCGTCAGCAACTCAAAAGTCTCGATGCCCTTCTCTTTTCCCTTCAAGACCAACTCACCCGCCGGGCGACCGACAAAATCCGGACATTGCGCCACGGTCGAACCACTGACACAGATGCGCGTTCCCAACTGCTTGTTGACGCTCTCAAGGCGGGCTGCCGTGTTGATGGCATCGCCAAGGGCACGATAGTCCAGGACATTGTTGCCGCCAAAATTTCCCACCAGGACAGTGCCGGTATTGACCCCAATCCGGGTCAAACCGAAGGGAATCTTTTTTTCCTGCTGCTGATACCGGGCAAATTTCCAGGAGAATGTGTTCATATCCCGGGCGCAACGAACGGCACGGATGGCATGGTCGGGTTGTGCAACCGGTGCCGAAAAAATAATGGCCACGGCATCCCCCACGATGCGGTCCAAGGTGCCCTCGTGGGAAAAAGCGATCTTCACCATCTCGTCCAGATATTCGTTCAGCAAAGCCACCATGGCATTGGGATCAAATTTTTCCATGAGGGACGTGAACCCGGCCAGGTCGGTCATGACGAAACTGCATTCACGTTTCTCTCCCCCCAGCTTCAACAACTCCGGGTGGTCGATGATGTACTGCACCAGGTTTGGGGAGACATAACTGGCGAAAGCTTCGCGGATCCACTGGGATTTTTTCTCTGCCTGCAAGTACCTGGGTACGGAAAAGGTTGCAAACGTACCCATCACCATGATGGATGGCAAAACGGGATCCAGCAGCAGATTCCACTGATTGAAGGCATACCAGGAGCCATAACAGGTCACCGCCACCGCCCCGCCGCCGACCACCACGGACCATGTGGCGCCAAGGCGCGCCAACAGGGTGACGAGCAACAACCACATCAGCACCATGAAAATGATGGCCCCTGCCTGTTCGAGATCGGGACGCTCCAGAAAACTCCCCTGCAACATCTGTTCAACCAACTGGGCATGGACCTCGACCCCGGGAATGATGCCGCCCAGGGGGGTAAACCGCACATCCAGCAAACCTTTTGCCGATGGTCCCACAAAAACGATATGCTCCTTGAACCGGGCAGGATCGGACTTGCCTTCAAACAATTTCCAGGCCGGTTCATACCGGTCGGGGAGAGAGGGGGTGTAGTGCAACCAGATATCCCCACGCGGTCCGACAGGCACGGTCAGGTTACCGATCCGCACCGATATCATGCCCGTGTGTCCTCCAGCGCGTTCCTCGCCATGCGCTCCCGAGGATTTAATGAAATAGTTTTTCGCTCCCTGGGCCACGCGCAAGGCCTCTGCGGCGAGACTGGGGTAGAGTATGTCTTCCGACCGCTGAATCAAGGGAACGCTGCGGATCACCCCATCGCTGTCGGCGGTGAAGGCGAAGGTGCCATTGCCCACCGCAGCGGCCTCCAGGATGGGTAAAGTCGCCACTCGTCCGGGCAAGGATCGAAGAAATTGTTTGGGATCATCGCCGGCGGTCACAAACGCCGCCTTCTGGGCCGGTTCGCGGTCGTTGGATTTTTTTTCGCCCAGGGTAAAACCGGTGACAACCTGACCTCGGCGAATCGCCTCGGCAAAAACCTCATCATGGTCCGGCATCTGGCGGAGCAGGTCCATTTTTGTCGCATCACCCTTCCACAGCTCCAGCAACCGTGCGGGCGATGTCCGATCCGGTTCCGCAAAAACCACGTCAAAAACAATGGCCGCCACATCCAAGTCCTGCAACCGCCGCACCATCTCCGCCTGCACGGTGCGTGGCCAGGGCCATTGGCCCAGCTTTTCCAGACTGACATCATCAATGTCCAGGATACGCACCGGAGCATTCTGGTACTCCCGGGGGTGCCAGCGCTGAAAGGCATCGAACGCAACATTGCGCAGCGTACCCACCATGGGATCATCCCTCAACTCTGCCCCAATCCCCACAAGCAGGACACAAAAGGAGAGCCAATAAGGCATGGTTTCAACAATCCACGCCATAATCCGGCTCAGGAAAGGGGGCCATGATCTGGCATTACGTGTTGCGGATTTTTTTTTCATGAGACCTGCCTGTTTGGCAATAGGGGTCGGGATATGGTCCGAAACGATAAAATGGATTCTGCTCAACACCCTCGAAAAGTGCTATTCTGTCCCATCGTACTGCTTATCGCCAGGGAAAGCCGTAAACGAATCATCAACGCGCTGACAAACGGTGAGACATGTCATCCGAGTCCGACGTAATGCCTCTGTTCCCCCTGCACACCGTCCTTTTCCCGGGCGGCACGCTGAATCTGCGTATATTCGAGGAACGGTATCTGAATCTGATCCGTCACTGTAGCCACGACGTTTGCGGGTTTATCGTCGTATTGATTCGGCAAGGTCGGGAGGTCAAGGACATACCCACCTTGTATGACATCGGCACATTGGCGACCATCGTCGATTTTGGCGATCTGCCAGGAGGTCTTCTCGGTATTACGGTGCAGGGTACCCGTCGTTTTCGCATCCATGGTGTGCGTTCCCGTCCCGACGGTCTCCTGCTTGGCCATGGCGAACTTCTTCCCGTGGATGCGCCCCCTCCCCTCCCCCAACACCTGGCCGTCCTGGACGACCTTCTGGAACTTTTGGCCGGCACAAACCCGATCAACATACCTCGGAACGACCACTCCAACCATCAATCATCCGCTGAAAAGGGTGGAGTGGAGAAATCCCGGGATTCGGCTGCATTGGCCTGGAGACTGGGTGAGCGGTTGCAAGTGCCCAACCATGAAAAACAGGCGCTCCTGGAGATGCACGACCCGCTGCTGCGTCTTGAATTCATAGGGGAGTTGTTGAGTCTCTCGCCTATGTAAAAAAAATTTTTCAGTCAAATGGATGCGACATCAACCCGGCCTGCCCGGGCTGGTCGATCATGCAGTCAAGCCTGTAGACGTCCTTTTGTGTAGCTGGAATGCACCTTGCAGTGTCTGTTGACGGGATCACCCATCTTTTCGGGACATCGACACATGAACACTCTGCGGCTGGCGCCGATACTCTCTGCCACCATACCACGCGCAAGCCGTCCTGGTTCGGCGTGGATCCACACCGGGCTGCCTGACCTTGTCCCACAGCCTGCCGGCCATGCCGACAAGACCCGTCTTCAGATCGTGATGGTGGGGATGGTCTTTCTGGTTCTGCAATCCGGAGCTGCCAACTCCGGATCCAATCAGGGTGACGAACCTCGGACGACCGTTCATCCCCTCTCTCTGGGATACACCTTGCAAATGGCCTTGCGGGCCGCCATCGACACCGGCATCAACCCGGAAAGTCCTGCCCACTTTGCCCGCCTGACCGAGGTCAAAGGCACCCGCAGCCAAGCCTTGGACCTGGAGGAGCAGGCCGACAGGCGTGACCAGGCCAGGCTGCTTCTGGAGAAACCCTTCGCCGCCGCCAAGCGGGTCGTGCGCGACGACGCCAAACAGTATCTGCTGGCAAAGGGTCGTTCGCTCCCCATCGTGGAGTCCCTGGGCAAGACCCTGGAATCCCTGGGTGTCGACATGATCCCCTTCGGCAACGACGATCGACAAACACACCTCAATCAACAAACACACCTCACAGGTGGCCATTCCCTGGTCAAATTGGGCTGGAATCCTCTGCAACCGGCCCATCTTCGGATCCATCTGCAACGGGCCGACGGAGACCATCCAGCCTCTGCCTCTTCATGGCCACATGGTCTGTATGTGGATGGTCACATTGCGCCCGGAGAGAACCAATGGGAGGGGGGGTGGAGAAGCGGACATTTCAATCTGTCGGGTGTGGTCAGGAGTGGCCGGTCCGATGGTGAAACCATGCAGGTACGGGCTGGATACCAACTTTCGGAGCATGCCACCGCCGAACTCCGGAGCGGCAACCAGGGCGCCGCCCTGACCATCCATTTTTCCAGAAGCTTTTGATCTGCCTTCGTCACTATTCAGCACCCTTGCAAGAAAAGCCTGGACAGGAAAGCCTTTGTCAGGGCTTCGCCCCGAACCCCACCAGGAGGAAAGGCGCAGCCCTTCCTCCTGGACCTCCATCCCAGTTTTTCAGTCGTTTTTTGGGTG
>JADGBZ010000015.1:44467-55693 GCA_015231175.1 Magnetococcales bacterium
GGCCTCGCTCGGGATTTTTGGCGGAAATCAGGCCGTCAGGCCGTTCCGCGAACTGCGAAAGTTGAGACTCTAACCGATTTTCCAGGCACTGTCCCCCGCCTCTTGACGTTTTATTGATGACAGCGGCCCAACATTATTGCCCATTTTGATCTTTCCTCCTCCATCATGAACGACATGCCACTCCCCCTGCATGAGGAGCCATCATGAGTGATTTGTTCCATCTCGGACTTGTCGTCGGCTTTTTCATCCTGTCGGCCATGCTCGTTGCGTTGTTTGAACGGTTGCGGAGACCATCATGACATGGATTCATCTGATCAGCCTTCTGGTAGTGGCAGCCCTCTTTGCCTATCTGGTTGTGGCTTTGTTCATGCCGGAGAAATTTTCATGAAGCGGCACCTGTTCGGTATGGGGCTTGGCATGAGTCTGTTCCTGTTCACCATGCTCTCCTGGCTCACGATCCCAACCCGGGAACACCCGTCGGGGGCAACACACGACCTTGCGCACCCCATGGACCAGGATACACCATCCGGGTGCAAAGCATGCCCCTGTCCCGATACAGAATCCGTAAAGCCCATCAAGGCCTATCGCATGGGATTGAGCGAGAAGCAATCCAGTTTTCTGCGGGGTTCCACGCCATGACCATGAACGGATATCTGCAAATTTTCCTCTACATGTCCCTCCTGCTGCTGCTGGCCTGGCCGCTGGGTTGGTACATGGCCCGGATCCATGGCGAAAAAGTTCCCATCGTCGTGCGTTGGTTCTCTCCCATCGAACGCGGCCTGTACCGCCTGTGTGGCATCCGCCACGAAGAGGATATGTCATGGACCCGATACGCCCATGCCGCCCTGGCCTTCAATCTGCTGGGCCTGCTTGCGGTGTACGCGCTGCAACGGCTTCAGGTGTGGTTGCCCCTGAATCCACAAGCCATGGCCCTTGTCACTCCGGACTCCTCCTTCAATACTGCCGTCAGTTTCGCGACCAACACCAACTGGCAGGGTTACGGTGGAGAATCGACCCTCTCCTATCTGACCCAGATGATGGGTCTGACGGTACAGAATTTCATGTCGGCGGCCACGGGCATGGCGGTGCTGGCCGCCCTGATGCGCGGTTTCAGCCGCAAGGAGACCGGGGGGGTCGGCAATTTTTGGGTGGACATGGTGCGTTCCACACTCTACGTGCTGTTGCCATTGAGCTTGATCCTGGCCCTGCTCTTGGTCAGTCAGGGGGTCGTTCAGACCTTCTCTCCTTACCAGACCATCAAGCTCGTCCAGGCAGTTGAATTCGACCAACCCGTCAACGGCCCCGACGGCCAACCCCGCAAGGATGCCAGGGGACAGCCCATGACGGAGAAAAAAATCTCTCAGGAGCAAACGATTGCCCTGGGTCCGGTCGCCTCCCAGGTGGCCATCAAGCAGCTGGGAACCAACGGTGGCGGATTTTTCAACGCCAACGCCGCCCATCCCCTGGAAAATCCCACCCCTCTCTCCAACTTTTTGGAGATGCTGGCCATTCTGTTGATTCCAGCTGCTCTTTGTTTCACCTTCGGCCACTTCGTGGGCGATGTGCGCCAAGGGCATGCCCTCCTGGCCGCCATGACCCTTGTCCTTGTGGCCCTTCTGGCAATCTGCGTGTGGGCCGAACAATCCGGGAACCCCCTGTTCGATCGCCTGGGCCTGGAGACCCGCGCCTCGGACGCCTCCCCCGGCGGCAACATGGAGGGCAAGGAGGTGCGGTTCGGCATCGTCAACTCGGCCATCTGGGCCACGGTCACCACGGCAGCCTCCAACGGCTCGGTCAACGCCATGCACGACTCCTTCACCCCGCTGGGGGGATTGGTCCCCCTGTGGTTGATGCAACTGGGCGAGGTGATTTTCGGCGGTGTGGGCTCCGGGTTGTACGGCATGATCGTCTTTGCCCTCGTGGGCGTTTTCGTCGCCGGGTTGATGATCGGACGCACCCCCGAATATTTGGGAAAAAAAATAGAGGCCTTTGAAGTCAAGATGTCGGCTGTGGCCGTTCTTGTGCCCTGCCTGGTGGCCCTGCTTGGCGCCGCTGTCGCCGTGGTCAGGCCAGAGGGTGTCGCCGGTATCGCCAACCCGGGCACCCACGGCTTCACGGAGATCCTCTACGCCTTCTCGTCAGCCGGGAACAACAACGGCAGCGCCTTTGCCGGGTTGTCGGCCAACACCCCGTTCTTCAACACATCATTGGGCCTGGCCATGCTGTTTGCCCGCTTCTGGGTCATCATACCGGTCCTGGCCATTGCCGGTTCCCTGGCAGCCAAAAAAACCATCCCGGCCTCGGTCGGCACCCTCCCCACCCACACCCCTCTGTTCATCGCCTTGCTGATCGGCACGGTCATCATCGTAGGGGCTTTGACCTTCCTGCCGGCATTGGCGTTGGGTCCAGTCGTCGAACATGTCCACATGATCCATGAACTTCAGGCGGGGAGAAACCCATGAATCGACAACGTTCTCTCTTGGATACCGACATTCTCAGGCAGGCCTTGTCGGAATCATTCCAGCGTCTCTCCCCACAGTATCAAATCCGCAATCCGGTCATCTTCGTCGTCTGGCTGGGCAGCCTGTTGACCACCGGGCTTTTTGCGCTGGCCCTGTCAGGACGAAGCGAGGAGCCTGCCGGGTTTATTCTGGCCATCACTTTGTGGCTGTGGTTCACGGTGCTCTTCGCCAATTTTGCCGAGGCCATGGCGGAGGGACGGGGCAAGGCCCAGGCCGCCGATCTCAAGGGACTGCGCAAGACAGTCTGGGCCAAGAAACTCAAATCGGCGGATCGCCAGGATGCCGCCTCGTGGACAAAGGTCTCATCCGAATCCCTGCGCAAGAACGATATCGTTGAGGTCAGTGCGGGAGAGATCATCCCCGGCGATGGCGAAGTGATCGATGGCATCGCCTCGGTCGATGAGTCGGCCATCACCGGGGAGTCGGCCCCAGTGATTCGCGAAGCAGGCGGCGATTTTTCCGCCGTCACCGGAGGCACGCGCATCCTCTCCGACCAGTTGCTGATTCGCATCACCGTCAACCCGGGTGAAACCTTTCTGGATCGCATGATCAACATGGTGGAAGGCGCCAAGCGCCAAAAAACCCCCAATGAGATCGCCCTGACCATTCTGCTCGTCAAGCTCACCCTGATCTTTCTGTTGGTCACGGCCACCCTGCTCCCTTTTTCGACCTACGGCGTCAACGCGATGCAAGCCGGTACACCGGTGAGCGTGACGGTACTGGTGGCCTTGCTCATCTGTTTGATTCCCACCACCATTGGCGGTTTGCTGTCAGCCATCGGCGTGGCCGGCATGACCCGCATGATGGAAAAAAATGTCCTGGCCACCTCGGGCAAAGCGGTGGAAGCAGCGGGTGATGTGGATGTCCTGTTGCTGGATAAAACCGGTACGATCACTCTGGGCAACCGGCAAGCGTCCGTATTCGTGCCCTTGACCGGTGGCGACCCAAGGAATCTGGCCGAGGCAGCCCTTCTCGCCTCCCTGGCCGATGAAACCCCGGAGGGGCGTTCCATCGTCTCCCTGGCCAAGGAGCTCCTGCAACAGCGTGGCCGCGATATCCGCGCCGAGGGTGCCACCTTTGTCCACTTCACCGCCCAGACCCGCATGAGCGGCATCGACTGGCAGGGACGCTCCATCCGCAAAGGCGCCGCCGAGGCTGTGCGTCGATACGTCACCGCCGGTGGCGGCGCCTGGCCGCCATCCATCCAGGCCGACGTGAACGAGATCGCCCGGCGGGGATCGACACCCCTCGTGGTGGCCGAAGGGTATCAGGTTCTGGGCGTGGTGGAACTCAAGGATATCGTCAAAGGGGGCATCAGGGAACGGTTCGCCGAGTTGCGCAACATGGGCATCAAGACAGTCATGATCACCGGCGACAATCGCCTGACGGCAGCGACCATCGCTGCCGAGGCGGGGGTCGACGACTTTCTTGCCGAAGCCACCCCCGAGGCCAAACTCAAACTGATCCGTCAATATCAGGCCGAGGGTCGCCTGGTCGCCATGACCGGCGACGGCACCAACGACGCCCCGGCCCTGGCACAGGCCGATGTGGCCGTGGCCATGAACTCTGGCACCCAGGCCGCCAAGGAGGCGGGCAACATGGTGGACCTGGACTCCAATCCCACCAAGCTGATCGAGGTCGTGGAGACCGGCAAACAGATGTTGATGACCCGTGGCGCCCTGACCACCTTTTCCATCGCCAACGACGTAGCCAAATATTTTGCCATCATCCCGGCTGCCTTCGCGACCACCTATCCAGCCTTGAACGTCTTCAATATCATGGGCCTGGCCACGCCGGCTTCGGCCATTCTTTCAGCGGTGATCTTCAATGCCCTCATCATCATCGCCCTGATCCCCCTGGCTCTGAAGGGCATAACCTACCGGCCCATCGGCGCCGCCACCCTGCTGCAACGCAATTTGTTGATCTACGGGGCAGGCGGGTTGATCGTCCCTTTCATTGGCATCAAGATCATCGACGTGGTCCTGGTCGCTCTTCACTTGACTTGAGGCAAGAATTCGTCAGGCCATGCCCCAATATCGTCTTATGACACGTTGACGCCACCGAGGTGATATGATGCTTCAGGAATTCAGGCCCGCTCTCTTCATGCTGCTCGTCATGACCCTGTTGACCGGTCTTTTCTATCCGGCCCTGGTGACCACGCTGGCCCAGCTCGCTTTTCCCGCCGCCGCCCGGGGGAGTCTGTTGCATGCCCAAGGTCAGGTCGTTGGTTCCGCCTTGATCGGCCAACCCTTTTCCGATCCACGTTATTTTTGGGGGCGGCCATCGGCCACCACGCCCATGCCCTACAACGCCGCCGCTTCCGGTGGTTCCAACCTGGGACCGACCAACCCGGCCCTGAAGGATGCCGTGACCGGACGCATGGCAACCCTGAGGAGAAGCGACCCACGCCAGACGCAGCCCATACCGGTCGAGTTGGTCACCGCATCAGGCAGTGGACTCGATCCCCACATCTCCCCGGCGGCAGCCTTTTGGCAAGCGCCAAGGGTGGCCCGGGTGCGCTCCCTGTCCGAACAAACGGTGCGTCAACTGGTCGAACGCCACACCCAGGGGCGCACCCTGGGCGTTCTGGGCGAGGCCAGGGTCAACGTCCTGGCCCTGAATCTGGCCCTCGATCAACTCGGCAACCGCCCCTGACACGCGGTAGATTCCTCTTGACGGGCTATAACCTACAGGTTACGTTTTTGACATGGTTGACATGATCCTGGGTACCACATTCAGAAATTGGCTGTCTGGGCTGAAGGATCGGCGTGCAGCCATGCGCATTCACGCCAGGATCGACCTCATTGGTCTTGGCAACTTCGGAGATGCAAAGTTCGTTCGTGGTGGTATTTTTGAACTGCAAGTTGATTATGGTCCCGGCTACCGGGTGTATTTCATACGGCGTGAACTTGCGACGGTTGTACTTCTGGCCGGTGGTGTCAAAAGCACCCAAGATGCCGACATTGCCCGCGCTATCGCAATTGCCAGAGAATGGAGTGATTGAGCCATGACCGAGGAATTTTCCCGTTACGACACCGCTGAATTTCTCAAGACAGAAGAGGACATGGTGCTCTATCTGGACGCATGCCTGGAGGATGGCGATTTCGCACTGACGACGCATGCTCTGGGCGTCATCGCCCGTGCGCACGGCATGAGTCAACTGGCGCGTGACACCGGGATTTCCCGTGAAGGGCTTTATCGTGCGCTTTCTGCCGATGGCAATCCAGAATTTGCCACGGTAATGAAAGTCATCAAGGCTCTCGGCATAAAGCTGCATGCCGGGATGATCGGCAGTGTCTCCCGGTGAGATGCACGATTCCGTAACATGCACGACCCGAACCTCCGCCCCAACCCCGATCATCTTTTGGCTCAACTGGAAGCCAAGGCAACGAAAGAAAAACGCGGCAGGCTGAAAATATTCTTCGGCGCCTCTCCCGGTGTAGGCAAGACCTACGCCATGTTGAGCGCCGCACGGGCCCTCCAGGATCAGGGTACAGAGGTGGTGGCCGGGGTGGTGGAGACCCATGGCCGCAGCGAAACCGCGCTGCTGCTGCAACACATCGAAATCTTGCCGCGCCGCAAGATCGCCTACAAGGGACACCTGCTTGAGGAGTTCGATCTGGATGCCGCGTTGCAGCGCAAGCCCGGGTTGCTTCTGGTCGACGAACTGGCCCACACCAACGCGCAGGGATCCCGACATCCCAAACGTTGGCAGGATATCGAGGAACTGATCGCGTCCGGCATCAACGTTTTCACCACGGTCAACGTCCAACACATCGAAAGCCTCAACGACGTGGTCAGCGGCATCAGTGGCATCCGGGTCTGGGAACGGGTTCCCGACCACGTCATCGACAAGGCGGACGAGATCGTCCTGGTGGACCTGCCTCCCGAGGAGTTGCTGCAACGTCTGCGGGAGGGCAAGGTCTACATGCCCGATCAGGCGGAAAGGGCCCTGGACCATTTTTTTCGCAAGGGGAACCTGCTCGCCCTGCGGGAATTGGCCCTGCGACGTACCGCCGATAGGGTGGATGGTGACGTGCGTGCCTGGCGACGGGAAAAATCGGTTGCCACGGTGTGGCCAACGCGCGAGTCGGTGCTGGTTTGCGTGGGACCGGGACCGGACAGCGAAAAACTGGTGCGCCGGGCCGCCCGGCGCGCCAACCAGACCGGCGCACCCTGGCATGCCATTGCCATCGAAACCCCTGCCATGCACAACCTGCCGGATGCGGCCCGGACACGGATTCTGGCCATCCTGAAACTGGCCCGGGAGATGGGTGGAGAGACGGCCTCCCTTGCGGGGACGGATCCTGTCGCCGTCGCCGCTGGCTATGCCCGGGAATACAATCTGGGCATTGTGCTGGTGGGACGAGACCGCTATCGCCGTTTACCCTGGCAGCGCAGTTTTGCCGAAAAACTTGGCCGCCTCGCCCCGGACCTGGAACTTCTTCAGATCGCCCGTGAAGATGACACCACGGAAACTGTCTCGCCCCCCCGCTTCATCAAGCCACGGAAGTTGATGGACTGGCAGCATTTTCTATTGACCTGGCTGATCGTCGCCCTGGTCACGGCGTGCTGCACACCCTTGTATGATCGACTCGATCTGACCAACATCGCCATGATCTATCTGTTGGTGGTCGTCTTCACCGCCTTGCGCCTGGGGCGTGGCGCTGCGGTTCTGGCCGCCTTTCTCTCCGTGGCCGCTTTCGATATTTTCTTCGTACCGCCACGTTTCACATTTGCGGTCCACGATGCCCAATACCTGGTCACGTTTGCGGTCATGCTGACCGTGGCCCTGGTCGTGGGGCAACTCACGGCAGGGTTGCGGTTTCAGGCTGCATCGGCCACAAAACGCGAACAGCGCATCCGGGCCCTCTACGTCATGTCCAAGGAGCTTTCCAGCGCCCTGAGTGTAGAGGATATGACCCCTATTTGCCTTCGCTTCATCAAGCGCGCTTTCCGGGCAACCGTCGTCGTATTCATCCCCGACCATGCCGGTCAGTTGCAGCCCGTCGGTGGGGCCAGCGTCTCTCCTGCCGTCGATGTGAGCATCGCCCAGTGGAGCCATGACCATGGCCGACCTGCCGGTGTGGGCACCGATACCTTGCCCTCGGCCAAGGCCCTCTACATCCCGCTCAAGGCCCAGACGCGCCCGTGCGGCCTCCTGGCGCTGCTGCCGGACGAGGCCAGTTGGGACATAACCCCTGAACAACAACAACTGCTGGATACGAGCGCCGCCCTGATGGCCATCGCCCTGGAGCGGATCCATGATGGAACCCTGGCCCGCAATGCCCAGGTGGACATGGAGTCGGAACGGCTGCGCAACGCCCTGTTGTCGGCCATTTCCCATGACCTGCGCACCCCGTTGACCGTGATCACCGGACTGACCGACGCGCTGTATATGGCATCTCCCTCCCTGTCCGAGCCCCATATCAGCCTGGTGCAAACCATCCGGGAGGAGGTGGCCCGCACGGTGGACATGGTCAACAATCTTCTGGACATGGCCCGCATGCAGTTGGGGCACATCGTCCTGAACCGGGGATGGCAAACCCTGGAAGAGATGATCGGTCTGGCCATGCGGCATTGCCTGCCCCTGCTCGCACGCCATACGGTTCACATCGACCTGCCGGCCAATCTGCCCCTGTTGGAAATGGACGTGGCCCTCATGGAACGGGTCTTCAACAACCTGCTGGAAAATGCCGCCAAACACACCCCGGCGGGAAGCCTCATCACCATCTCGGCACATCCGGATGGAGACTTTGTCACCATTTCCTTGCGCGACAACGGACCTGGTCTGCCCCCTGGCATGGAACAAAAGGTGTTCGAGAAATTTACTCGTGGTAGAATGGAGTCGAAGACAGCCGGCTTCGGCCTGGGCCTGGCCATCGTCCGTTCCATCATCGAGGCGCACGGAGGCAGCGTGTATGCGGAAAACCACCCGGAAGGGGGGGCCCACTTCATCCTTCGTTTCCCGACGGGAACACCTCCGCCCATGCCGGAAGAGATGTAATGACCACCCCATCATCCACCCAGATCACGATCGTATTCATCGAAGATGAGCCGCAAATCCGCCGCTTTGTCCGTTCTGCCCTGGAGGGGGAACAGCACGGGGTGGTGGAAGCGGAAACGGGAAGGCGCGGCCTGATGGAGATTGGAACCCGTCGCCCCGACCTGGTGATCCTGGATCTGGGCCTGCCGGACATGGATGGCGTCGAACTCATTCAGGATCTCCGTTCCTGGTCCAACCTGCCGATCCTGATCCTTTCGGCCCGCACCCAGGAGTCCGACAAGATCAGAGCCCTGGACGCCGGGGCGGATGATTATCTGACCAAACCGTTTGGCATCCCGGAGTTGCTGGCCCGGGTGCGCGCCCTGCTGCGGCGGGCCGCCTGCGCCTCGGTCGATCAGCCTCAGACCGTTCGCTTTGGGGAGGTGGAGGTCGATCTGGTCCAACGCCTGGTGACCCGGTGTGGCGAAACCGTCCACTTGACCTCCATAGAATATCGCCTGCTCACCCAATTGATTGCCCATGCGGGACGGGTCTTGACCCACCGTACCCTGTTACGCGATGTGTGGGGACCAAACCATGTCGGCAATACCCACTATCTGCGCGTCTACATGTCCAACCTGCGTCGCAAGCTGGAGCAGGATCCCAATGTACCCAAACACATTTTGACAGAATCCGGCGTGGGATACCGCCTTTCTGTCAACACATGTAGAGATCGTGGCGATGAATGTAGGCCACAACCTTCTGTGGCGTCAAATAGCGCAAGGATCGCCCCATCCGCTGACGGGCCCGCAGATCCGTCGAGCTGATTTCCAACATAGTGATGGGCTGCACCAGAAAGCTGTAGCCGTTTGCTGATCGGTGCATCTCTCCGGCCCGCTCGACCCGCGCCGTCGCAAAGTACTGCCCGGCCCGAGTGCCTTCCCAGGTTCCCTGGTACCCGGGCCGCACCAGGAGGCAGAGATGCGCCAGCCGGATCAACTGCTCCCAATCCTTCCACAAGTGCATCTCGGCCAGCAAATCCGCCCCAAACAAAAAAACCAGCTCCCTGCCGGAATGCCTGCTGGCCAGGGATGCCAGAGTCTCGGTGGTGTAGGCCGTGCGTTGCTGATCCGCTTCCAGGGTGCACAGAGCGAACCCGGGCTCATCGGCGATGGCCAGTCGGGTCATCGCGACGCGATGATGCACCGCCGCCAATCGATCATCCCGTTTGAAGGGATGCAGACCGGAGGGGAGAAACAACACCTGTTCCAACTGCAAAACCTCCCGCACCTCCAACGCCGAACGCAGATGACCAAAGTGGGGTGGATTGAACGCGCCACCCATGATGCCGATACGGGGTGTCATGGGCGCAGTTGGCCGTCTCCCAGAACGATATATTTCAAACTGGTCAAACCTTCCAACCCCACCGGCCCCCGGACATGCAACTTGTCGGTGGATATGCCCATTTCCGCTCCCAGACCGAACTGAAAACCGTCGTTGAAGCGCGTGGAGGCATTCACCATGACCGCCGAAGAGTCCACCTCCTGCAAAAAGCGCATGGCCCGGGGATGGTCGCGGGTCAGGATGGCCTCGGTATGGCGGGAGGAGTGGCGTTCGATATGTTCCAGGGCCATATCCATGCCGGAGACCACCCGCACGGAAAAGATGGCTGCCAAATGTTCGGTATCCCAATCCAGCTCGGTGGCCGGCGTGACGGGGGCCACCCCGGCAAGAACTCTTTGGGTCTCCGGGCAGCCACGCAGTTCGCAGCCAGCGGCGGTCAGGCGTTTCGCCATGGCGGGCAGAAAATCGGCAACGATGCCGGCATGGACCAGGAGAGTTTCCGCCGCATTACACACACCAGTCCGCTGCATTTTACTGTTGAAGACCACCTCCTGGGCCATGGCCAGATCCGCCGATCGATCCACAAAGACGTGGCAAATGCCGTCCAGGTGTTTGATGACCGGGATGTGAGACTCGGCCATGACGCGGGATATCAACCCCTTGCCCCCCCGGGGAATGATCACGTCCACATGCCGGTCACTTTGCAGCAGCGCCCCGACCGCTGCCCGGTCGACGGTATCGATAAAGCAGACCGCATCACCCGGCAACCCGGTATCTTCCAGACCCTGGGCCAGGCAGGCGGCGATGGCCCGATTGGAGTGAAATGCCTCGGAACCGCCCCGCAGGATGACGGCATTGCCGGATTTGACGCACAACCCGGCGGCGTCGGCGGTCACGTTGGGGCGGGATTCGTAAATGATACCGATCACCCCCAAAGGCATACGCATCCGCCCGACCCGCATCCCATTGGGCCGGGTACGGATCTCGGTGATCTCCCCCACCGGATCGGGCAAAGCCACCACCTGAAGCAGACCCTCGGCCATCTCGCGTATGCGCACATCGGTCAGCCGCAACCGGTCGATCAGGGCAGCGCCGAGGCCGTTTTTTTCCGCCTGTTCCAGGTCCAATTGATTTTGCTTTTGCAGTACAACACTTTGGGCCAGAAGGGCATCGGCCATTTTCGTCAAAGCCTGGTTCCGCGCCGCTCCAGAACTCCGCACCAGCTCACGAGCGCCCCGGCGCGCCCGGAGACACACTTTTTCCACCATATCCGTGATGTCGGTCATCAATCTTTTCCTCGGCCATGACCCAGAAAAACTATTGAAAGACTGGGATGGAGGTCCAGGAGGAAGGGCTGCGCCCTTCCTCCTGGCG
>JADGBZ010000016.1:0-55072 GCA_015231175.1 Magnetococcales bacterium
GGGTTCGGGGCGAAGCCCTGACAAAGGCTTTCATGTCCAAGCTTTTCTTGAAAGGATCCTGGAATAGTTACAAAAAAAAATGCCACCCGCTCCTTGACAGGCTGGTTTTGCGTTCCCATATGGCGAGTACGCTCTTCCCACACACATTTTGGTTTGGAGGTAAACGATGAAGGTGAAATTTCAGCCATTGAATGACCGTGTCCTGGTCAAGCGGAGTGGCGAGGAAGAAAAAACCCCCTCCGGGATCATCATTCCCGACTCGGCCAAGGAGAAACCCTTGCAGGGCGATGTCATCGCCGCCGGCAAGGGGATTTTGCTCGATAATGGCAAAATTCGCCCGTTGGAGGTCAAGGCCGGAGATCGGATACTGTTCGGGAAATATTCCGGCACCGAGGTCAAGATCGATGGCGAAGAGATGTTGATCCTGCGGGAAAACGATATTCTGGGGATCCTGGAGAAATAGGTTCTCCCGGACCATGACTCGACTCTTGGGATTGTGTTGACACGTAAAAGGGAGTGACAGGAAAGATGGCTGCAAAAGATATTCTTTTCGGTGAGGTTGCCCGTAGCCGGATGTTGAATGGAGTCAACACCCTGGCCAATGCCGTGAAGGTGACCCTTGGTCCCAAAGGCCGCAATGTCGTTCTGGACAAATCCTGGGGCTCGCCCCGGGTGACCAAGGATGGCGTTTCGGTGGCCAAGGAGATCGAACTGGAGGGCAAGTTTGAAAACATGGGCGCCCAGATGGTCAAGGAGGTGGCCTCCAAGACCTCCGATCAGGCGGGAGACGGCACCACCACGGCAACGGTGTTGGCCCAGGCGATCATTCGCGAAGGGTTGAAGGCGGTGGCGGCTGGCATGAACCCCATGGATTTGCGCCGGGGCATCGACTCTGCGGTAGGCAAGGTCGTCGAGACCTTGAAAACCCTCTCGCGTGAAGTGACCAAGTCCGAGGAGATCGCCCAGGTCGGATCGATCTCAGCCAACAACGACACGGTTATCGGCAAGATGATTGCCAGCGCCATGGACAAGGTTGGCAAGGAGGGGGTGATCACCGTCGAAGAGGCCAAGGGATTGGAAACGACCCTGGATGTAGTGGAGGGGATGCAGTTTGATCGGGGCTATCTCTCACCCTACTTTGTCACCAATTCGGAAAAGATGCAGGTGGCTCTGGAAGATCCCTATCTTCTTCTGGTGGAAAAGAAAATTTCCAACTTGCAGCAAATCCTTCCGGTTCTGGAGAGCATTGTGCAATCTGCCCGTCCCCTGCTGATCATTGCGGAGGATGTGGAAGGGGAAGCCCTTGCCACTCTGGTCGTCAACAAGTTGCGTGGCGGCCTGAAGGTGTGTGCCGTCAAGGCCCCGGGCTTTGGTGATCGCCGCAAGGCCATGCTGGAAGATATCGCCATTCTGACGGGGGGCACGGTGGCCTCCGAGGATTTGGGGATCAAGTTGGAAAACATCACCCTCGACATGCTGGGCAGGGCCAAGCGCGTCACCGTGGACAAGGAGAACACCACCATCGTCGAGGGTTCCGGTGCGTCTCAGGATATCAAGGGGCGTGTGGCACAAATCCGCGCCCAGATCGAAGAGACCACCTCCGACTATGACCGGGAGAAGCTGCAAGAACGCCTAGCCAAATTGGCCGGTGGGGTTGCGGTCATTAAGATTGGCGGTGCCACCGAGACGGAAGTCAAGGAGCGCAAGGATCTGGTGGACGACGCCTTGCATGCGACCCGGGCCGCCGTTGAGGAGGGTATTGTTCCTGGCGGGGGTGTTGCCCTGCTGCGGGCGAGAAAGGCCCTTGACAACCTCGTTGGCGGCAATGAAGACCAGAATGCCGGTATTCGCATCGTGCGGCGTGCCATCGAGGAGCCGTTGCGGGTTATCGTCGAAAATGCCGGTCACGAAGGCTCTGTCGTCGTTGCCAAGGTTCTGGAGAACAACAGCGACAATTTTGGTTTCGATGCTGCTGCCGAGGAGTATACCGACCTGGTCAGCCGTGGTGTCATCGATCCCACCAAGGTGGTGCGGAGCGCCCTACAGGCGGCTGCTTCCGCCGCCGGTTTGATGATCACCACCGAGGCAACGGTCAGCGAACTTCCCAAGAAGGAAGCGGCTGCCCCGGGCATGCCTGACGGCGGTGGCATGGATATGTGATCCAGCCACGCCCTCGGGACTGTTTTCCCGTATCTTACGGGGTATTTTTTCGACTACCGGCAGCACGGCAACCCTGTGCTGCCGGTATCGTTGTCGATATCGATCAGGTGGTCATATGCCCGGTGAAGAGAAAAAAATCTGCCGTCACATCAAGGTTCATGGGCGCGTTCAGGGTGTGGGATTCCGGGAGTCCACCCGGGAGGAGGCCGATCAGCTCGGCGTGATGGGTTGGGTGCGCAATGAAGCCGACGGCACGGTTGAGGCCCTGTTTTGCGGCACCCCGGGTTTGGTGGAAACCATGGTCGTCTGGTGCCAGAAAGGCCCCCCCATGGCGCGTGTCCTACGCATGGATGTCCAGGATCACCCTTTGCCGGATCCGGTTCCGACCCGCTTTGCCGTGCGGTGGTAGTCTCCCCGAGAATTGTCTTGCCATGCGGGGGGAATTTCGGGATAATTTGACATAAGGCGGGTGGGTGAGGTTGAGGCTCGCCTTTTGTTGTCAAACTGTTCCGGGGGAGGGGTCATGACCGTCAGCTTCAATTCTTACAGTTCACTGTTGAGTTCGAAATATTTGTCGTATGGCGTTGCTCATTTTCCTGCTTCGTCGGGCACGGTCTCGCCGCCCAGCGCCACTTCTGGCAGTTCCTCCTCGGTTGATTTCGGCAACACGCTTACCTCGGCCACCCAGGCCTACGCCTCGGCCATGTCCAGCGCCGGCGAAGGTGTGGTCCGCATCCACACGGCCCAGGTCGGGTTGGAACAGATCAGCGCCAACATGGTCAAACTGAAAAATCTGGCGACCATAGCCAACAGCGCGACCATCTCCCAAGGTTACCGCGATAAGCTGCAAGCCGATGCTGCGGAAATCCAGAAAGAGAACAGGCTGATCATTGCCCGTTCCCAGCATGGTCCGGAAAAATTGTTGTCCTCCAAACATACCACGACGGTGCAGAGCGGTGTTGGGGCCTTTGATACAACGGAGATCTCTTTCAAGGATTATTCGAAGTCGTTTGTCGAGGTGGATTTATCGACCCAGAGTGGCGCCTCTGCCGCCATGAAGACCCTGGACGCCAATGTCGCCGAGGCTACTCAGGGAATCACCGAGTTGGGCAAGACACGCATGGAACTGGAAAAATCCCTGGACTCCATGGGCAAGGCCGCCAAGGCATTGCTGGATGTTCAATCCACGCTGAAGGGACAATCCGGTCAGTCAAGCCGCAGCAAAGGGACTGCGTCAGGGTCTCAGGGCGCTTCCAACGCAAAGCTCGGCATGAGCTTTATGGCATGAGGGGCTGAAGAGGGTCTGTTGGGTTTTTTCGCAGGTTGACCGGGGAGGTGTACCGTGGCCATCAGCTTCAGCTCTATCGGCTCGTATAGCACGCTCGGCTCGCTGTTGAGTAGCCGCTATGGGGTCACAAGTCAGGGTTCCTCGGCTGCGTGGAACAATACCCTCGCCACGTTGGGTTCTTCTTCCGGGAATGCAGCCGCTTTCAAATTGGGAAACAACCTCACAACGGCCATCAAGTCCTATGGTCAGGCCATATCCAGCTCCAATGATGGTGTGAGTCGTATTCAAATCGCCCAGGAGGGACTGGGCAGGATAAACGACAATATGACCAAACTGAAGGATTTGGCGACTCAGGCGAGTAGCACGACCATCACCCAGACCGACCGGGACAAACTCCAGGCTGCGGCTGACAAAATCCAAAAGGAGAACGATCAAATCATCTCCACAACCAAGTTTGGTTCGGAGAAGCTTTTGGCGTCGAAGCATAGTGACTCGGTGCAGTCGGGTGTCAATTCCTGGAATACGACGAGCATCTCCTTCAAGGATTTTTCCAAATCTTTCGCAAAGGTGGATCTAAGTTCCCAGCAGGGCGCCTCGGATGCCTTGGATACCTTGAAGACGAATATGGCTACAGCCGGCAAAGGTGTCGCCGATCTCAGCAAAACACGTGCCAAGCTGGAAAGTTCCCTCAACACCATGACGCAAGCCTCCAATTCCCTGTCCAATGCACGCGACGTGACGCTCAGTTTGGGCAGTCAAGGGGGGCTGGGCAGCGGATCCCTGTTTGGATCCCAGGGTGGTATCGATTCGATGCGCGTCCTGCAACTACTGGGCTAGTGGCTCAACCGTGTTGATTTGATGTGCAGAAATGTTCCAATGCTCCGGGAACAGCTCAACCATGAAACGGGGTCCAGGGGGCTGGCTCCCTGGCTTTGTCCAGGGCAGCGCCCTGGTGGGGTTCGGGGCGAAGCCCTGACAAAGGCTTTCATTTCCAAGCTTTTCTTGAAAGAGTGCGGAATAGTCACGAAAAGTGAACACTTCAAATCATGTCGGTTGAGCCACTAGGTTGCATCGTTGTATCTCCCTTTGATTCAGCGGTCCGATTGAATATAGAATAGCGGCGCCGGGTGTGTCCTTCTCCCTTCGATTTTGTGTGGGGAGAAGGTGTCCACTCGGTCGCGCCGGCCCTTTCTGCCCATCGCGTGAAGCCTTTTTCTGACTCCTGGGTCGATGGTCGGCATGGGGGCGGTGTGCCTGCGTTTGAAGGGAGTGGATATGGCCTTTTTGGGGACTTTTCAGACGGAAAAAGCCAGAATTTTTTTTGTCGCACTTTTGCCAGTGCTCTTTATTGTGATGTCCATGGCCACGGTCAACAAAATGACCCGGACAGAAATCAATACGACCAGGCTGGAAATCCAGGGAGTCGGATTGATCCGACAGTTGCAGAAAATCAATGATTTAGTCATCGAGTTGCGGGGGTTATGGCAAGTTCAACCGGGACAGAATCGAGAGATTATCCATCATATTCATGAAACGAATGGTTTATTGAAGTCACGGCTTACACAACTTTTTCATTCACCGGAGGTCACCCCACTGGGTGTTGACAGGGACATCCAGAATTTGAGTACGTATATTTTGCAGCACGTTTCGGAATATCCGCAAGCGGCCACTGCGGAAGAGGCCTTTCAGTCGCATGGTTTGGCCCTGTCCAGGATTCACGAGGTAGCCGAATTGGTGGCGGTTCGTGCCTATTTGCGTCAGGACCATTTTGAGGAGAGCCATTTTTTGGTGTCTCTCATCCTGGAATACCTTCCTTCTCTGGCCGAGGCGACTGGGCGAGTCCGGGACGTTGGGAGACATATGGTCGGCAAAGAGGTTTTGCCGATGTCGGATCGTCTGCGCCTGGGTGAGTCCCTGGGAAGATTGCACCACTACATGGAGGAGTTGACGGAGCTAAGGCAGGTTTCATCCCATTCCGGGCCGGAGCTTGTTGGTCTGACGGATTGTGTTTTTCAAAAAGCGGAAAGAGACGTTCGTGAATTTTTCCTCACCTCCCAGGCACTTGCCTCCGGGGCATTGCGAATCACTCCGGCTGATTTTAATCGTCAGGGGTCTGCTGCCGTCCAACAGGCCATGGCCTGTTTCGACTCATATGCTGACCAGTTGAGCGCTGTCTTGGAGGAGCGCCTCATTCATCTCAATCGACAACGAAACCTGGTCATGGGAGGTTTCCTGATCGGTTTGTTTCTGATCTTTTATGGCTTTCGGAATTATTATCTGCGGGAGCAGGAGATCCGCAAGTCCCTGGCCGCCAGCGAGGCGCGTTCGCGGGCGTTGGTGGAGTCGGCTGTGGATGGCATCGTCATCATCGACCATGATGGGACCATGTTGTCGACCAACCAAGCCCTTGACGACATGTTTGGTTACCCGAATGGGTTCCTGGTTGGAAAAAATGTCACCATTCTCATGCCTGAACCCCATGCCACGCAACACGATCAATATCTTCGTAATTTTCTTGGTTCAGGGATCAAGAAGATCATTGGCACGAGCCGGGAAGTCGAGGGAGTATGCCGGGATGGGGGAATCTTTCCTCTGGAACTTTCCGTGGGTGTGTTCAAGGTGGAGGAGAGAACCTATTTTTCTGGAATCATCCACGACATTACCGCACGCAAACAAGCCAGCAAGGCGCTGCGGGAGGCTTATGGTCAACTGGAGAATCGGGTCAGGAAGCGTACCAGGGAGTTGCAGGAGACCAACGATCGCCTCAAAGATGAAATTTTGGAACGGATCCGGGCCCAGGCCAGCTTGCAGTTGGCTGGCAAAGTGTTTGAAAATGCCAGTGAAGGCATCATCATTACTGACAACCATGCTGTCATCCTGGATGTCAATCCGGCCTTTACCGAAATCTCCGGTTATTCTCGTGAGGAGGCGATTGGCGCCGACCCGAGCATGGGTCGGTCAGGTCGGCATGACAATGAATTTTATGCGCACATGTGGAAGACATTGCTGGAGGCAGGGAGCTGGCGGGGGGAGGTTTGGGATCGCCGCAAGGATGGCACAGTCTACCCCAAGATGGTCAGCATCAACGCCGTGCGGGACACCTGGGGTCGAACCCTCAATTATGTGGGTATCTTCTCCGACATCACCCGGATCAAAGCAACCGAACAGCGCCTGGAACAATTGGCCTATTACGATCCTCTGACCGGCCTGCCCAATCGCATGTTGTTTCGTGACCGTCTTGTGCATGAGATCGAACTCAGCAAACGCAACGAGAACATGCTGGCCGTGTTTTTCATCGATCTGGACCGATTCAAGTATGTCAACGACACCTTTGGCCATGCAGCCGGTGATCAACTGTTGATCGAAGTTTCCCAAAGAATCTCCGGGAAGGTTCGTAAATCGGATACGGTCTCTCGTTTGGGTGGTGATGAATTTACTGTCATCCTGTCCAATATTGGCAAAGAGAGTCAGGCGGCCAATATTGCTTCAGCCATCATTCAATCCTTGCAGGAGCCCATCATGTTGGGTGCCCACGAGGCCTATGTTGGCGCCAGCATCGGCATCTCCATCTTCCCGGCTGATGGGAGTGATTTTGATACCCTGACCAAAAACGCCGATCTGGCCATGTATCGGGCCAAAGAGAGTGGGCGCGGCGTTTTCCGCTTCTTCGAGACGGTCATGGATACTGACTCCAACAAACGTATGAAGTTGGAGCTGAAAATGCGCCGTGCCGTGGAGAACAACGAGTTTACCATGTTCTATCAGCCCAAGTTTTTGGTGGCCAACCGACAGTTGGTTGGGGCCGAGGCTCTGGTACGTTGGAATGACCCGGAAATCGGCATGGTCTCCCCGGCCCAGTTCATTCCTCTCGCTGAAGAGACGGGCTTGATCATCCCTTTGGGCGAATGGATTTTGAATTCCGTCTGCTGCCAGACGAAACAATGGTGTGATCAAGGGTTCAATCCCAAGGTCGCGGTCAATCTTTCCGCATCGCAATTCATGCTGGACAACATTGCCGATACCATTCAGAACATTCTGAAGACGACAGGATTGTCTCCGGCCAACCTCGAACTGGAGGTTACGGAAAGCATGGTGATGGTGGACCTGAACAAGGCCATCCACACCATGTCTCTTTTGCAGGATATGGAGCTGGGCATCACCGTCGACGATTTTGGCACCGGGTACTCTTCTCTCAACTATTTGAAACGTTTTCCCCTGCGTTCCCTGAAAATCGACCAATCTTTCGTTCGGGATTTGACCGAGGATTCCGATGATGCGGCCATTGTCTCCGCCATCATTTCCATGTCGCACAGCCTGAATCTGCGCGTGGTGGCCGAAGGGGTGGAGACCGAGGAGCAGTTTGCCTTTCTGCATCGCCATGCTTGCGACGAGGTGCAAGGCTATCTGCTGGGGCGGCCCATGCCAGCCGATCAATTTGAACGTCTGCTGGCGGAACATGAGACATTCTGTTCCGTTGTTTTACCAAGCCCCACACCCAAGATGGACGACCATTCCGTCATGCTACCAGGCCCCGCCGCCAAAACGGGCAACAAAAAGAGCGGGGTCAGAAGAAAAAGGAAAGAGCCTAAAATCGGGAGCTGAATCGTTGCCCAAAAAAAAACCGGGGGAGTGAATCCCCCGGTTGGGAAGATGCGATCAGCTGCGTCTTTCCCTTGCAGTTGCAGAGGGTTTTTTGGGGAGGATTGATATTACAGGTTGTAACCGCGTTCGTCGTGAAGGGAAATGTCCAATCCCATGGTCTCTTTCTCTTCGTCCACCCGCAACCCGATGAGGGCGTCAAGAAGTTTCAAAAGGATGAAGGTCACGATCCCGCAGTAGACGATGGTGGCGCCCGCTCCGATCAGCTGGGCGGTAAACTGGTCTCCCATACTGCTGATTCCTTTGGCAAAACCGGAACCTCCCAGCTCGGGAGAGGCAAAAACACCCGTTAACAGGGCGCCGATGATGCCACCGACGCCATGGACTCCGAAGGCGTCCAGGGAGTCGTCATAACCCAAGGCTCTCTTCACGGAGGTGGCAGTGATGAAGCAGATGACACCAGATGCCAAGCCGATAGCCAGGGCGCCTACGGGCCCAACGAAACCCGATGCCGGGGTAATGGCGACCAAACCTGCCACGGCGCCGGTGACGATGCCCAAGGCGCTCGGTTTGCCGTGTTTCATCCACTCCGCCAACATCCAGGAAACGGCTGCCATGGCTGTGGCAATTTGGGTGACGGCCATGGCCATGCCCGCCGTACCATCAGCCGCCAACTGACTGCCGGCATTGAAGCCGAACCAGCCAACCCAGAGCATGCCAGCCCCCGTGACAGTCAAGGGAAGGCTGTGCGGAGGCATATGGGTTGTCGGATAGCCCTTGCGCTTGCCCAAAACAAGGGCCGCCACCAGACCGGCAATACCAGCATTGATATGCACCACGGTGCCTCCGGCAAAATCAAGGACACCCTTGTCACTCAGCCATCCACCGCCCCAAACCCAATGGCAGACCGGTACATAGACCACGGTTACCCAGAGGATCATGAAAATCAACATACTGGAAAACTTCATGCGTTCGGCGAAGGCGCCGATGATCAAGGCTGGAGTGATGATGGCAAACGTCATCTGGAAGATGATGAAGACGGACTCGGGAATGGTCTGTTTCAGACTGGCCACGGCCAACGACTTCAGGAACACCTGATCCGTTCCACCCAGGAAGACGTTCATGGAACCACCGTCGGTGAAAGCCACCGAGTAGCCAAAGACCGTCCACAAAATGGTGATCACGGCAGTGATGGCGAAACACTGCATGAGGACCGACAAGACGTTTTTCGCTCGGACCAGGCCACCATAGAACAGGGATAACCCGGGAATGGTCATGAACAAAACCAGCGCAGTTGAAGTCAATATCCAGGCTGTGTCTCCGGAATTCAGCTTGTTCTCGGCCCAGGCTGAACCCGGAAAAGCCAATAACGGCAGGGCAAGAGCCCATGTCCGGAGGGAAAGCGTCGATCGCATGCTCGTCTCCTTATAGGTACAAAGTCGTGTGGTCAGATGGTCGATTCGCCGGTTTCCCCGGTACGGATTCTTACGACCTGCTCCAAATTCAAAACAAATATTTTTCCATCGCCGATCTTGCCGGTATGTGCCGCATTGCGAATCGCCTCCAAGGTTTGCTCCAGGAGGGCATCGGGAACGGCAACCTCAATTTTCAGTTTGGGCAAAAAGTCCACCTGGTATTCCGCACCGCGATAGAGTTCGGTATGGCCTTTTTGCCGACCAAATCCCCGGACTTCGGACACCGTGATGCCGGCAATGCCCACATCCGTCAAAGCTTGCCGCACGTCATCCTGTTTGAACGGTTTGATGACTGCAATCACCCACTTCATACCGTAACTCCTCTCGATTGGGTTGCTCATATGGACAGCACGGGAAGCATGCCTGATCTTCGACCAGGATCTTCACCCTATCGCGGATACTCTTCGTTTGACCCTGGGTACCCTACCCATGACCCCCGGACGAGAGTTCGCGTTCGTGTTCGAACGCCTTACCGCACAGGCTGTGCCAAGAATGTAACTATTTGAAATAACGTAAACAATATTTGATTACTGGTCGATTTGGGCACGAAATGCACAGAAAATAATCATGCATGTGTTTGTTTGATCAGCAGGAGACCACAAGGCACAATTCTGCCTAAACAGAACGCACTTCAAAAAAGGTTTGATGGGGGTATTCAACAGGTCTTGTTGATTTGATTAATTATTTTGCATCGGGATCCAGGGGGCTGGCTCCCTGGCTCGTTACAGTTACTTTTGTGCGGATCGTTTTTGACTGGCCAGAGCGGTGTGAATGCGGACTTCCACAACGTAACCAAGTTTTTCGAGCAGTCGGCGGCAAAGCTTCTGTCCCGCCAGATGCAGATGGGTCGGGTCTTGGCTGTTTTGGGTGGTCACCAAAACCAGATCCAGAATGATGCCCTCCATGGTGTAGTGAGGGGTCAACGACTCCAAACGGGAAAAATGGTCGCCATTTTGGATCTCCTCTTCCACGTGTTTGGTCAAATCTGTTCGGTCTGACAGTGTGGGCAGGGATTCGACCTGGTCGTCGACGGTATCGACATGGACCAAAACTTCGGTGATGGCGGCAACGTTTTCCAGAAGCGATATGCGGACCTTCTCGGATATCTGGTGTCCTTCGGAGACAGACAAAAACGGGTCGACCACGACATGCACGTCTACACGGATGTCAGGCCCCATACGTCTGGCGGAGAGGAAATGGGCAGAGTGAACTTCCGGAATGGCCTCGACCAGGGATGTGATGTGATGCTGAATCTGGTCATCGATGGCGCGTGTTGAATCTGTCAATTCATCCATGGCCTCTTTGAGCAGATCCCAACCCGTTTTGGCCAGAATCATGGCGACGACGATGGCAGCGATGGGATCGAGAATGGGGTATCCCAGCATGGCGCCGCCCACGCCCAACAGGGCCGCCAGGGTGGATACCACATCGGAGCGGTGGTGCTGGGCGTTGGCAATGATGGCACGGGCGTCATATTTTTTGCCGACGCGCAACGTGTAGTGGTACAGGGCCTCCTTGGCAGCGATGGAGAGGATGGCGGCAATCAGTGCCACCATGCCAGGTGGTTGCAGCGCAGGTGAGCCCAACCGGTAGGCGGCATCCCAGAAGATACCCATCGCCAGCAGCAGGAGGCTGACGGCAATGAACTGCGAAGCCAGCGTTTCGTAGCGCCCATGTCCATACGGGTGGGCGTCGTCGGCGTCCTTTTTCGCGTAGTGCATGCCGATCAGGACAGCGGCATCGACAATCAAGTCCGACAAGGAGTGAACCCCGTCGGCCACCATGGCGGCGGAGCGGCCAAGAAGCCCAGCCAAAATTTTGCCGATCGAGAGGAGGAAGTCGACGGCAACCCCCAGCACGGTGACCCGATGGGCAGCCGCAAACCGTTCCTGTTTTTGTTCTTCAGATAGGGCCATGGGCGTGTTCCTTCCGGGCGGCATCTTCTCGTTCTTCGATGGCAAGGGAGATCTCCTCCCATTCGGCCATGAGGGTGTCCAGATTGCGGACCAACTCTCCCTCGCGGGCCAACGCCTCCTTGAGGGTCTCTTTCTGGGCTGTGTCATACAGGTTGGGATTGGCCAACTGCCCTTGAATATGAGCGCGTTCCTGCTCCAGGATATGAATTTTTTGTTCGAGTTTTTGGGAGCGTGACCGAAGTTCCCGTGTGTCGCGATGCAGGCGATTGCGGATCTCCGCAGCCAACCGCCGCACGTCGCGTTCGGAACGGACAGAGGGGGGAGGTGATCCGGCAGCCTGTTCGGTTGGCTCCGAGGAAGAGGCGCTGCGTGCCGAAGTGATCTGGGCCAAATACCCCTCCAGGCCATCTTCCAGGGGCCGAATGGCGCCATCGCCAGCCACCAGATAGCGGTCGCAAACCCCTTCCAACAGATCCCGGTCGTGCGAAACCAGGACCAGGGTGCCGGAATAGGACTCCAGCGCATCTCCCAGGTTGGCGCGTGCAACCATGTCGAGATGATTGGTGGGCTCGTCCAGCAACAAAAAGTTGCTTCCGGTCAAAAACAGGCGCGCCAGGGCCAGTCGGGCCCTCTCACCGCCAGAGAGCACGTTGACTCGGTTGAAAACCATATCACCGGAAAACAGGAAGCCACCCAACAGGGAGCGGACGGCACTTTCCGGCATGTCCCGTGTAGCCATGGAGCAGGCTGATTCCAGGATCGTCTGATTGGCATCCAGGGCATCCATGGCGTGTTGGGCATAGTAGGCGGGATGAACCCGGTCCCCCAGTTTCAAGGTTCCGGCATCGGGCTGAACCTGCCCGGCGACCAGTTTCAGGAAGGTGCTTTTGCCGTAGCCGTTGGCCCCCAGCAGACCAATCTTTTCTCCCCGCCAGATCGAGAGGTCCACACCTGAGAAGACTTTTTTGTCGCCAAAATTTTTCTTCAGGGCCCGGACGGAGAGCACTTCGCGGGCACAGGGGGCCGGTTCGGGCAGACGGATGCGCGGGGCGAGAATTCTCTCCTGGGGCCGGGCGACCGGAGCAAGTTTTTCCAATGCCTTGACCCGGCTCTGCACCTGTTTGGCTTTGGTCGCCTTGGCTCGGAACCGGTTGATGAACCTCTCCAGTTCAGCCGCTCTTTGATCACGCTTTTCGGCCTCCTTTTCGAGGAGGTGCATGCGCGTGGCTTTTTGTTCCAGGTAGGCATCGAATGCCCCCTGGTAGCGGGTCAGCGAACCGCCTCCCATCTCTACGGTCACTTCCGTGACCCGGTTGAGAAAGGCACGGTCATGTGAGACCACGATGAGAGTTCCCGGCAGGCGTTTCAGGTAGGATTCAAGCCAGGTGACCGACTCCAGGTCGAGATGGTTGGTGGGTTCGTCGAGGAGCATCAGGTCAGGTCGGGAGAAGAGCAGTTGCGCCAGGGCGACCCGCATGCGCCAGCCACCGGAAAAGGAGGCCAGGGGTTGGTCAAGGTCGGCACGGGTGAACCCTAGACCCATGAGAATGGCCCCGGCACGGGAGTGGGCCGAGTAGGCATCGATCGTCTCCAGACGGTGATCGATCTCTCCGAGTCGGTGGGAAATACGCTCCTGCTGGTCTGGGGTGGTGGCCTGCTCAAGCTCCTGGTGGTGCATGTCCCGTTCTTGTTCGAGGGCGATCAGCTCCTGGTCCCCCTGTAGGGTTTCAGCCAGAATGGACCCTCCCGAGCCGGCCAACTCCTGACGCAAAATACCCAGCCGGGCACGGGGCAACACCTCGACCCGGCCCGCATCGATCTCCTCCTGCCCCAGGAAAATACGAAAAAGCGTGGTCTTTCCTGCCCCGTTGGGGCCGATCAAGCCAACTTTTTCGCCAGCGTGGATAGCCAGATCGGCGTTCTCCAGCAGGAGGCGCGGGCCAAAACGTTTAGCGACTTTTTCCAAACGCAGCATGACAGCTCAATCATATTTCCAGGATTTTGAGAAAAGCGCCGCCCCTACGCTATCGCTGAACGCAGCTATCCGTGCCGTGCAGGGCTGGAGTACACCAGTCGGGCGTATTTGGCAAGGGAACCCTTTCGCCGATTATTTTCCTTTGTGACGTTTCAGACGATTCAAGAGCTTCGGTTTAGAAATTGTCGAACGTATCGTCATCGACATGTGTTGGGGCGGTTGGTCGGCGAGGCGCCGGCAGGGCTTTTGGCTTTTGTTTCTTCATGGTGGGGGCAGAATGTGTAGCTGAAGCCTCCCTGCGAGGGGGTGTCTTTTTTGTGGAACGGGGGGCAACCGCATCTTCATGGCCCGTCTTGAAAAAGGAGATGATTTCGGCGAGTTGGCCTGCCTGGGAGTTCAACTCTTCAGCGGTGGCGGACATCTCTTCGGATGCACCGGCATTTTGTTGGATCACTTGATCGAGTTGCTGTATGGCGCTGTTGATTTGCGATGCACCTTGATTTTGTTCCAGTGAACCCGACGTGATCTCTTTCACCAGGTTGGCTGTCCTTTGAATATTGGGAACCAGCTGGTTGATAATTTCTCCAGCTTTTTCCGCGATATCAACGCTGGTGGCCGAGAGTTGGCCAATCTCTCCGGCAGCGGTTTGGCTGCGCTCGGCCAGCTTGCGCACTTCAGCGGCCACGACGGCAAAACCCTTGCCATGTTCCCCAGCTCGTGCGGCTTCGATGGCGGCATTCAAGGCCAAGAGGTTGGTTTGTCGGGCGATCTCTTCGATGATGGATATTTTGCCGGCAATCTCCTTCATGGCATTCACGGCCAGAGTAACGGATCGACCGCCTTCTGCGGCTTCCGTCGCTGCCTGCTCGGCCATTTTTTGTGTGGTTTGAGCATTTTCCGTGTTTTGCGCAATGTTGCTGCTCATCTCTTCCATGGAGGCGGAAGTCTCCTCGATGGATGCAGCTTGTTCTACCGCTCCTTGAGAGAGGTTTTGAGCTGTAGAAGCAAGTTCCGAGCTGCCGTATGAGACATTTTGGGACGCAGTGCGTATTTCACCTACGATGCTGCGCAATTTTGTGGACATCTCACCCATGGCATTCGACAACGTGCCGTACTCGTCTTTTCGATTCAACTGACAGCTGATTGCCAGATTGCCTTCCGAAAGTTTCTTCAACAAACTTGCGCAACTGGCCAAAGGGGCGGCAAAGCTGTTGGCTATCGATACGGCCAGTATGGTCACCAGCAGTGCTATGATGCCACCGACCACGGCGTTGGCTTTATGAAGGGCGATAATGGGTTCCTGCACCTCGGCCAGATCAATCTCTGCCAGGATCGCCCAGGTCAGATCTCCCACTTTGACCGGGGCAAAGGCTGATAAAACCAGGTTGCCGTTATAGTCTTTGATGATCCGACTGTCCGTGGTTCCTGCCAGGGCAGCTCTCGATCCATCGGTATCGACACCGTTTTTTTCGATGGTTCCGGCGAATGATGCCTTGACAGAGTGGCCTTGTTTATCAAGAAACGAGTCGGATCGCATCCGCTTGTCTGGCCCGACGAGATAGGCTTCTCCGGTCTTGCCCATGCCATCGCGCTGTTGCATGACGGCATTGATCGATTCAAGGGACAGCTGTAAACCTACAGCGCCGATGACTTCTCCTCCGGCTTTGATCGGAGCCACCACAAAAGCGGCGGGTTCACCCTTCGAGGGAGCATAGGGAGCAAAGTCACCCACAGACGGTTTTCCACTCCGCATGGCCAGATCGTAGGCTTTGCCCAGGCTGCTGGTGCGCAAATCTCCGTTGACCAGATTTTGTCCCAGATCGCTCTCTTTTGCTTGCGAATAAACGATGTCGTGATCGGGAGAGATCAAAAACAAATCGTAGTAGCCATACTCCTTGACAAAAAAATCGAGCCAAGTTGTAGATTCCTTGGCGGCCAAAGCCCAGGCCGGTCCACCCGCCTTGCGACCTTCTGCTTCAAAGGCCTTTTTCATGACAGGAATGGCTCGTATCATATCGCCACTGGACGCCAGGACTGCAAGATCGCCAAGGCGTTCTGAAAAATACCTGTCAATTTGTCCTTTTTTGATGGCCTGTACGGACTTCAGTTGATTGAAAGCGACACTCATCAGCGATTGATCTGCCGCATCTGTGGAGAGCCAACCACCCAGCATGAGCGGCAACAAACCCGTCACAAGAAACAGGCCTATCAATTTCGGTTTGAGCTTGATATCAGCAAATCTCATGTGTCTTCTCCCCCTCCCCGCTATGATTGGTTACAGAGATTTATTAAGATATCTTAACTATCATAACACCTGCTGTGCATGTCCTCTCGATCATCCCAAGCACTTCGACGCTACTTGGGTAGAGAGTTTTCTGTCAAGAAAAAACACCATTGATATCATCGAAACTTCTTTTTTTTAAACGGCTTGACCGCCTTGCGGGGTTGCCGAGGTGGTCGACGATATCCTGATACCTTGCATGATCTCATCAGGGGTGAAATGCTGCCCGACCCACCACTTCCGGTTTTTCAGGCTTGGGCGCCTGATCTCCCCACGGATTGTATGCCAGATATGAGCGATCACGACAGCGGTTACAAGCGGCTTTTTTCCCACCCCGAGATGGTTCGCGACCTGTTGTTGGGTTTCGTCCATGGTAACTGGGTCCGGGAATTGGATTTTTCGACTTTGGAAAAGGTGAGCGGGAGCTATGTCACGGATGATCTGCGTGACCGGGAAGATGACGTTGTAGTGAAAAATTACCGCCCGTGCTGCCCATTGTGGTATATAACGGGAAATCGGGGTGGACAGCATCCCTCGAAGTGGCAGACCTGATCACCCAGCCTCCCGGAGGGTTGGAGAAGTATCGGCCCAGGATGTCCTATATGCTGATTGATGGTGTCAGATATGCCAACTCGGAACTTGTGTCACAGCGCAATCTGGTGGCTGCCCCTTTTCGTTTGGAAAAGTGCCGCAGCACAGAGGAGATTCGCGTTGTGTTGCAGGATTTGATCGACTGGGTTCGTGCCCCGGAGCAGGCTGGTTTGCGGCGCGCTTTTACAGTGTGGCTTGGGCGGGTGTTGTTACCCAGGCGCATACCGGGACAAACCATTTCGGAAAAATCCAATTTGCAGGAGGTCGATGCCATGTTGGCAGAAACGGTGCAGGAGTGGACGTTGCAGTGGAAGGAAGAAGGACTCAAGGAAGGACTCCAGAAAGGAAGTTCTTCCCTTCTCCTCCTCTTGCTGAGAGAAAAATTTGGAGAACTGCCTGATCAGGTGCGGGAGAAAATCCTCCAAGCGGAGCAACCCATCCTGGAGAAGTGGAGTCTCCGCCTTTTGCGAGCCCACTCCCTGGCGGAAATTTTTGACGTGTGACTTGTGCTGTGGCTTGTTTATGGAACGGACCTTCGCCGCAGGGCCGTTTCCGAGGCGTCGTGACGGCGGTGCAGGAGTCCTCTGGAGCTGGGGTGATGTATGAAATGGCAACAAAAATGCGGTTCGGACGGCTTTACCCTGATTGAAATCATGGTTGTCCTGGTGATCCTGGCGGTCCTGGCGACTTTGGTGGTTCCGCGCATCATGGATCGTCCGGATCAGGCGCGTGTGGTCAAGGCAAAACAGGAGATACGCATCCTGGAAAATGCCCTGAATCTCTACAGGCTGGACAACTACGTCTACCCCTCCACGGATCAGGGCCTGGAGGCCCTGGTCAAGAAACCGCGCGGTCAACCGGAAGCCCCCAACTGGAAGGATGGGGGGTATATTGCCCGGATGCCGATGGATCCCTGGAAACGGCCCTACCAGTACCTGCAACCAGGGACGCATGGTGGCACGTTCGATCTTTTTACGCATGGGGCCGATGGCCGTGAGGGAGGAACTGGCATCAATGCCGACATCGGAAACTGGAATCTGGACGACTGATGGCCTGCCGGTGAATGCGGTGGCTGGGCGTTTTGTTCCTCCCCTCAGGAGTGACGGAAGCCCCATAGCCCGGCGTGATCGTGGTTTCACGCTGCTGGAATTGATGGTGGTCATGGTCATCATCGGTGTGGTGACCAGCATGGCTTTGATGGTTCGTGGCGTTCCGGATGTTGGCGAACTGGCCAAGGAGGAAGGAAAACGTCTCAAGGTGCTGATATCCTTCTCCACGGAAGAGGCCATACTGACCGGTCGCGAAGTGGGTATGCAATTCTACCGGGGGGGGTATCTCTTCCTGCAGAGGGAAAATGACGAGAAATGGCAATACGTGTCCGATGGTCCCATGAAGGAACGTCGTTTCCCGCCGGGGTTTCGAGCCGAGTTGACGCTGGATGGACGCACGGTCGAATTGCCGACAGGTGATGAACGGAAACCCAAACCTCATCTGGTATTCGGAACCACGGGAGAGACGGCTTCCTTCAGACTTGAACTACAAGGTCCAAAAGGTTACCGGATGGTGCTCTCGGGCAATGGACGGGGAGGCATGGAGTTGAAACGGTCCGACAGGTCTTGATGTGGTCGTGAAACGATCATTGGATAAAGGTTTTTCTCTTCTGGAGGTATTGGTGGCCTTGACGGTTTTGGCCATCTCTCTGGGCGTCATGGTGGTTTCCAGTGGGCGTCAGGCGGAAAATTCCGTTTACATGCGTGATCGTGTTTTGGCCCACTGGGTGGCCATGAATGTGGCTACGACACAGATGGTCATGAAAAAATGGCCGGATCCGGGTGTCCTGGAGGGCCATGAGGAGATGGCCAAACGGGAGTGGTTTTGGACCATCCAGGTTGTGCCGACCCCGGAGTTGACCATACGGCGATTGACTATATCGGTACGGCAGGGAAAACAGAAAAAATCGGCTCCCCTTGCGCGTCTGGAGTGTTACATTGGTCAACCCTGAACGGGAAGAAAAACAGCGACTGCATGCCCCTGGAGAGGCGTATGGCCGCTCGGGTTTTACCCTGGTGGAGTTGTTGATCGCCCTGGCTGTGCTTGGCATCATGTTTGTGATGGCTTTTGGGGGCCTCAAGGCATTGCTGGGCGCCCAGGAAAGTGTCAGCCAGCGCAATCGGGATTTGAGCCGCCTGCAAATGTTTGTCAACCAAATCAGGACCGATCTGGAACAGGCCATCGATCGGTCCATACGAGACAGTGAAGGGGTCGAAAGGCCCTCCATGGAAGGCTTGGGAGAAGGGGAAACCTTCCTGGTTTTTACCAGGACGGGTCGGGATAATCCCCGGCAAGTACGTCGGAGCGCCATGCAAAGGGTCGCCTACAGTTTCGAGAAAAATCAGCTCATCCGTTTGTCCTGGGAGCTATTGGATCAGGCGCCCGATACGGCACCAACCAGGGAGGTGCTGCTGGACGATCTGCTTGGGGTGGATGTGCGGTATCTGGACAACGATCTGGCCTGGCACACGCATTGGCCGGCGAGTACCCATACCCTTGGGTCCAATTTGCCCCGGGCGGTGGACATTGTGTTGGAAATACGCAACTGGGGAAGGCTGCGCCAGCTTGTAAAGGTCCGGGATTAGGTGAACCTATGATCGACAAGTGGGTGCCTGGTGCGCGGACCGGCGAACGGGGTGTGGCTTTGATCATGGCCCTGCTGATCGTGGCCATGGCGACCACGGCCATCGTGTCCATGGTCAATGCCCAGCGCATCGATCTGCGACGAACGGAAAATATTTTTTTCCGGAACCAAGCCATCCTGGTTGCCTATGGCGGGGAGGTGTGGGCAAAAAAAGTGCTCACCAGGGATGCGGCGGAGAGCCGTCTGGATAGCCTGGATGAAAACTGGGCACGGAGATTGGCGCCCATGACCCTCGAAAATGGCGTGGTTTCCGGCTACATTGAGGATATGGAGGGCCGGTTCAATCTGAACAACCTTGTCTCTGGAGGGAGTCAGAGCCTGCTGGATATGGAACGTTTTCGGAGGTTGTTGCTTTTGCTGCGCATCACCCCGGATCTGGCCTACGCTGTGGCGGATTGGATTGACAACAACGGCGAAATTGGCGGTCCGGGGGGGGCTGAAGATCCGGACTATCTGGCCATGGATCCTCCCTACAGAGCGGCGAACAAGACCATGTCCAGCCCGTCTGAATTGATGTCGATCAAGGGATTTGACTTTGAAACCTGCCAGAAACTGGCGCCGTTTGTGACAGCTCTGCCGACCTACACCAGCATCAACGTCAACACGGCTTCCCCCATGGTTTTGCGCATTTTGGCAGATGACCTCAAGGATGCCGATGTCGAACGGCTGGTTGAGCGACGCAAACAGAAACCATATGAAAGTATGAATGATTTTTTAAAGGAGCCATCCTTGGCGCACTCTCTTATGCCCCAACGGGGGATCGGTGTCTTGAGCCAACATTTTTTGGTGACGATCCAGGTCAGGGCCGGCAATACTCATCTGCACTTGTTCAGCTTGCTGCAACGTGGCAGTAATGGCGTCAGCGTGTTGGTACGTGGGCAAGGGGCAATCTAGATGTGTGGGGATGGCTTAACATGCGAGGCGCGGTGACCATGTCATGAGGAATTATGCGTATGTTCATCTTCCCGCTGCTGCGGGTGATATGCTCACCTGGGTTGGATTGGAGGGGGATGCCAAAAGCGAGGTGGCCAGCAAGGTGGCTGCCGCAATCTCCCGTATGCGTGTGGTTGCAGTTGCACCCGGGGTGGATGTTCTGCTCGAATCCCTGGCTGTGCCCAAGACAAGTCGCCGCAATTTGGCCAAAGCCCTCCCTTTTCTGCTTGAGGAGAGGGTGGCCTCGCCCCTGGATAAACTGCACTTCTCACTTGGCCCCACCCTGAAGGAGGGGTATCGGGCTGTGGCCGTGGCGGAAGTCGAACGGATGGAGGAGTGGCTTGCCACACTCGCACATGTCGGCATACGACCGGACATGATTGTCAGTGAAACACTTCTATTGCCTTGGAAATCAGAGAGTTGGACCCTTCTTTCAACCCCGGATCGGGCGCTCCTGCGCACAGGGGCGTGTACTGGCCTGGCCATGGATAACGCCAACATCCGGTTTGTCCTTGACCAGGCCTTGCGTGAGCTGGATCAAGCTGATCGGCCTAAAAAGCTGTTGGTGCTGAACTATACAACCGAACCCTGCAACAGCATGCTGCCTGATTTGCCGGATTTGGAAGTCGAGGAGTCTCGCCCCGAAGTCGATCCCGCGACCCTCCTGGCTGGGGCCAACCTGGAAACAGGAACCATCAACCTGTTACAAGGCCGATATGGAATCCAGGGCCGTTGGGAGGGAATTGTCCGCCCTTTTCGTCTGACGGTTATTCTGGCCGCCATCTGGATCCTGGTGAAACTGGGTATCGTTTATGTCGAAAACATACGCATGGAGAGTCAGCTTCTGGCATTTGATGCCCGCATTCAGGAGATTTTCCAGAAAACATTCCCCGGTACCCGGGTGGTCCACCCCGAAGCACAGATGCGCGAACGCATGAAACGTATGAGCAAGGAGGCCGGGGGTGGTCAGGAATTTTTGAACCTCATTGTGCAGGCAGGTTCGACCATCATGGATTTTCCCGGAACGGTTCTGGAACGGATTCGCTATCAGGATGGTCTTTTGGATCTTTATATTCGGATTCGGGATCTGGAACAACTGAACAAGCTCAAACAAGCCATGGAGGCCTCGGGCCGGATGCAGGTCAATATCCGATCGGCTGTCAAACAGGGTGAGTCCGTGGAAAGTCATTTGCAGATCAAGGGGTTGTAATGTCAAAGCTGAAACAATTCCTGTATGTTCGGTGGTCTTCCATCAGCGATCGCGAAAGGCTGCTGGTCGCAGGGGGCGGTTTTGTGTTGATCGTCCTGATTTTTTTCTCCCTGGTCTGGTTGCCGGTGCGGGAACGGTATCGCGAGTTGCGTGAAATCACTGAAAAACGTATCAATACAATACGTTGGATGGAGCAGGCCTCGTATGACGCAGCCCGTTTCAAGGTCTCCACCGGATCCAGATTGAGTGTGCAAAAAGGAGACTCTCTCCTCTCCCTGGCGGACCGAAGTGTGCGCAAACAGGGTTTGGGATCTGTGCTCAAGCGGGTTGAACCGGAAGGACAGGACAAGGTCCGTTTGTGGTTCGAACAAGCTCCCTTCCAATCCTTGCTCACCTGGATGGAGGGGTTGCACGATCAGTACGGTATCGAGGCAGTCAATGTCGCAATTGAAAAAGGTAAAATTCCTGGATTGGTCGACGCCCAGCTTGTGTTGGTCATGACGGCTGTACCGTAACGGATAGGGAAATGCCATGATGTTTGTTCTGAGAAAGTGGTGGTTCTACGGCATCGTTGCTGTTTTGTCCTTCATATATTTTTTGTTTGGCAATCTTCCGGCCTCCTTTGTCTATCAGTTGGTATCCACCCGGATTGCTCCACTGCAATTGGTCTCCCTTTCCGGCACCCTGTGGAGCGGGCGGGCGGACCAGATGATTTATCCCCCTGTCCAGTTGGATGCGGTTCGTTGGGAGGTCAATCCAAGGGAGATTGTGCGGGGAAAATTGACAGGTCTGTTTTATCTGGGTAACTCCAAGCAGTTTCGCGTGCGGGGCCGTTTTGATCTTCTTGAGCATAACCGTGTCCGCCTGCGGCAGGTGAACGGAGAGTCGAGCATCCCGTTTGTGACCAATCTGTTCAAGGGGTTTCCCCTGAGGATCAATGGCGACATCGATTTGGCTCTCGATGATTTTTCCTTGCGGGAGAATGGTTTTCCCGAGATAACCGGGCGGGTTCATCTGACAGGATTCGAAATAGGCCCTCCCTGGAAGGTTTTTCTCGGGGATCTTCGTTTGGTCTTTGGCATGGACGGGGATCTTCTCAACGTCCAGATCAATGATGTTCGGAGTCCCTTGATCGTCGATGCCAAGTTGCAGGTTTGGGAGGCTGGCCGTTATCGGCTCAAAGGTGATATCGAGGTGCGAGCGGACACAAACAAACAGGCCATGGAAGAGTTTTTGCGGAATAATCTGGGTCTGGTTGCCAATAATGGTCGCTTTTCTCTTAACTACACCGGGGATGTGCCTTACTTCCGGTAGGGTGGGCGTCGGAAAACAACCCATGATCATTGGCCTGATGTCCGACTCTCACGACCATGTGGGCCATATGCGCCGGGCCCATGCCATTTTTCAGGAGCGGCAGGCGGAATTGATCGTGCATGCCGGCGACATGATCAGCCCTGCCGCGTTGCGACTCCTCCAAAACATCCCCCTGGCGGCAGTTTTTGGCAACAACGATGGCGAAAAATATGGCCTGCTGCACCTGTTTCGTGAACGGGGCTGGCGTTTGCAGGGAGACTATCTCGAACTGGATGTCGCGGGGAAACGCATGGCTGTCTATCATGGTACGGTTCCCGCGATCCGCGATGCCCTGCTTGCCTGCGGACGCTTTCAATACGTCGTTTCGGGCCATACGCACCACCCCGAGAACCGATACTTTGCAACGACCCTTGCCCTGAATCCCGGGACTACGCACGGCTTTGGCGGCCCTGCGACAGTGATGCTTTTGGATACCTGCCATGATGGTATCGACTTGATTGATTTGTGATGATGCAAGAAAAAATTCCATACTTTCTCGTCGCGGACGATGATCCGGTAACCCGGTTGATGTTGTGTCGTTTTTTGGAAAAAATCGGCTATGAGGCCCTTGGGGTGAAGAACGGGGCGGAAGCCGTGAGGTGTTTTGAGGAACGGGTTCCGGATGTCGTCCTGATGGATGCCAAAATGCCTGTCATGGATGGTTTTCAGGCCTGTCTGGAGATCAAGCGACAGCCTGATTCCGCACACGTTCCGGTCATCATGATTACAGGCTTGCATGACGACGAGTCAGTGGATAGGGCCTTCGCCGTTGGGGCGACCGATTTTGTTCCCAAACCTATCCATTGGGCCATCTTGCGCAACCGTGTTCGTTATCTGATCCAAATATTGCACACCGAAAAACAGCTTTATTTGGCAGCCAGTGTCCTCGAAAATACCGCCGAAGGGGTGGTGGTGACCGGACCGGACGCAACCATTCTCTCGGTTAATCCAGCCTTTGAACGCATCACGGGTTATGCGCCGGAGGAGGTGGTTGGGCAGCGGACAAGTTTGTTGCGGTCCGGGCGGCACGAGGCGTCCTTCTATCAAAATCTTTGGGCATCCCTGACCTCTGGCAACAGTTGGCAGGGGGAGATATGGAATCGGAAAAAGAGTGGTGAAATTTATCCGCAGTGGTCTCACATCAACGCCATCCGCACGCCAAACGGCAGCACCATCAATTACGTGATGGTTTTTTCGGATCTGACGGCTGCCAAAGAGTCAGAGGAGAGTCTGCTCTACCTGACCGGCCACGATCTCCTGACCGGTCTGCCCAATCGTCTCATGTTCCACGAGCGTCTGGGACACCTGCTGGCCGACGCCAGACGGGAAGATGGGGCGTTGGTTGCCGTGTTCCTTCTCGACCTGGATCGGTTCAAGGTCGTCAACGATACCATGGGGCACGACATGGGTGACCGTTTGCTCGTGGAGGTGGCGCAACGGCTCTCCGGCAGCATCCCGCCCCAGGCCGTTCTGGCCCGCATGGGAGGTGACGAATTCGGTATTGTCTTGCCACGTCTGGAGAGTGCCGATGACGCAGCCACTCTGGCACGCCATATTCTTGCCTGTCTCTCCGAGCTGCATAAAATTGATGATATGGAATTTTATCTGGGTTGCAGTATAGGCATTGGGATCTACCCCCTGGATGGTCAGGATGTGAAGACCCTGACCAAAAATACCGATGCAGCCATGTCCCATGCCAAGGAACAGGGACGAAACAATTGGCAGTTTTACCGCCAAGCGTTCAATACCGCATCGTTGGCACGCATGCTTCTGGAAAACAGTTTGCGCAGTGCTTTGGAACGGCAAGAGTTTTTGTTGTATTATCAGCCTCAGATCGATCTGCGCAACATGGAGTTGGCGGGCGTCGAGGCCTTGATTCGCTGGAACCACCCGGAGAAGGGTATGGTATCACCGGGAGATTTCATTCCCCTGGCCGAGGCGACGGGTTTGATCATTCCCATAGGTCGGTGGGTCTTGCTGAGTGCTTGCCATCAGGCAAAATCCTGGCTTGATGCCGGTTATCCGCCCGTGCGCATGGGTATCAATTTATCGGGGATCCAATTTAAACTGCCTGACTTTCCTGAGCAGGTGTTGGCCACCATTAACGATGTCGGTTTGGATCCCCGCTGCGTGGAGTTAGAGCTGACGGAAAGCATCGCCATGGGGGATGTCGCCGAAAGCTTGACCAAGTTGTTGACCTTGTCACGCAGCCATATCCGTCTGGCCATCGACGATTTTGGCACCGGGTTTTCTTCCTTTGGCTACCTGAAGAAATTTCCGGTCAACACCTTGAAAATAGACCAATCCTTTGTACGAACCTGCACGTCGATCCCGGAGGATGCCGCCATTGTGCGCGCCTTTATTGGCATTGCCCACAGCCTGGGGTTGAAGGTCATTGCGGAGGGGGTGGAAACTGAGGAGCAATTGGATTTTTTGCGTCAAGAACAGTGTGATGAGATTCAAGGATATTTTTTCAGCCGACCGCTTTCGGCCAGCGCATTTCAGTCTTTCATGGACTCCTGGCTGACCAACAAGAGGTAATGCGACATGCAGGATGAACGTTCCAGGATCAGAAAAATGGCGCCCACCCTGTTGGTTGCCTTGGTCATCACGCTTTTGATCGGCTCACGCATCTATTATCGTCTCTCCGGTGAGCACTGGGAAAACAGCGCCCAGCTCCCGCCCGATCTTGTCGGGAGCCTCATGCCAGCCCCAAAGCGCCTCACCGACTTTCAGTTGACAGACCATCTGGGTCAGGTGTTTACTCTCTCCCGGTTGCGGGGTCTTTGGACCGTACTCTTTTTCGGTTACACGCACTGCCCGGATGTCTGTCCCACCTCCATGGGATTTTTGCACCAGGTTTTTACCCATCTGGGCGAGAGCCCCTTTGGGCAGACAAGGTTGCAGGGGGTGTTTGTCTCCGTGGACCCCAAGCGTGATTCTCTGGGGCTGCTCAAGGATTATGTCACCTTCTTCAATCCAGGATTTTTTGGGGTGACCGGCAAGGAGTCGGTGTTGAAAGATCTTGCGCATCAGGTTGGGGCCTACTATGCCATCAATCCCGGTGGTTCCGACGATGCCTACGAAATCACGCACAGTTCGGCATTCTTTCTCATCTCGCCGGATGGCAGGCTGGTCGGCATCATATCGCAAAGCAACAATCCGCCTGACATGGCTGCTGACAAAATCAGACGTATCGTCAACTTTACTGGAGGAAAATCATGAAGTCTTTGCAAAGGCGACTTTGGGTGTCGTGCCTGGCGGCCTTCTGTTCCCTTGCCGATGTGGCCATCGCCGGTGGGCCGGGAGTGAGTGTCGAGGGTGCGTGGGTGCGTGAAATGCCACCGGCCATGCAGCTCACAGCTGCCTACATGGTCTTGAAAAATACGGCGATCGAACCGTCCACCCTGATCGGTGCCACCGCTCTGGACTTTGTCAAAGTCGAGATGCACGAAACGGTTCAACATCTAGGCAAGGCGCAAATGCAGGGGATCAAGGAGTTGATCATACCCGCCAAGGGTCAGGTGGTCTTGCAACCCGGTGGATACCACCTGATGTTGATCACCCCGCAGAAGAATGTTCTTCCACGTGCAGGCGATCAGGTCGCCTTGACGTTGAATTTTAAAAATGGAACATCGATCGACGTGAAAGCAAAGGTTCAGAAGGGTACGGAGGATCCTGCCGCAGCAGACGCTCACCACATGCACTAGATGCATGACCAGCGAAGTGAGCGCTGTGAAAAAAATGGCTGAGTGCAAGTCGGGCTGCTTTGTCTTCGTTTGCGGGAAAAAGTGATGAGGCGTTCGTGAGCGCGTTGATCGAAGTCGACAATCTGTGCAAAGCATTCCGCTGGGTCAAGGCAGTCGATGGGATCTCGTTTTGCGTGCGGCAAGGGGAGGTGTTGGGTTTTCTGGGACCGAATGGCGCCGGGAAATCCACCACCATGCGCATGATTACCGGTTTTCTGTCACCCACCTCCGGTCATGTCCGTGTCGCCGGTTTTGATATGACCCGTCGCCCCTTGGAGGGTAAGCGCTGTGTTGGCTATCTCCCGGAAGGCTCCCCGGCCTACGGTGATATGACACCAGCCGGCTTTCTTGATTTTGTGGCCGGTATCCGCAAACTGACTGGACTGGAGAAAAAACGCTGCATCGAGGCCGCCGTGGCCCTGCTCCATATCGAAAAGATCATGTACCGGCCCATCGAGACGCTCTCCAAAGGGTTCAAGAGGCGGGTGGGATTGGCCCAGGCCATCCTGCATGACCCGGACATTTTGATCCTCGATGAGCCCACGGATGGTCTCGATCCCAATCAAAAGCAGGATGTGCGTGCGTTGATTCGGCACATGGCCCCCCGAAAGGCCATCATTCTTTCCACGCATATTCTGGAGGAGATCCAGCCGGTTTGTACCCGGGTTGCGGTGATCGCCCGGGGCCGGCTTTTGGCCGATGAAACTCCCGACGCTTTTGCGAGCCGCTCGCGTTATCACAATGCTGTGACCCTGGGCCTGAATCCTGCCCAGGCCAACGAAGCCCGCCATGTTTTCGGCGATCATCCCGATGTGTTGGCGGTGGAGACGCTTTTGGAAGGGCCCGATCATGTCGAACTCCGCTTGCTGGCACGTTCGGGAACGAGCCTCGCCGCCGTGGTGGGAGCGATCGCGCACGGACGCGGGTGGTCGCTGGAAAAACTGTATGTGGACCGGGGCCATTTGGATGAGGCATTTCACACATTGACCCAGGCTGGACATGCGCAGCCTTCCTGAGGGACTCTGACCCCATGTGGAACTCTGTCGCTCATGTGTTTCGCCGCGAAATGTCGGGTTATTTCACAACCCCGATTGCCTATGTGTTCCTGGTGATTTTCCTGGTGCTTTCGGGCGTGTTCACCTTCCAGTTGGGACATTTTTTTCCGCGTGGTCAGGCGGATCTGGTTGCGTTTTTCACCTACCACCCGTGGCTCTACCTGTTTCTCATCCCTGCCTTGACCATGCGCCTGTGGGCGGAAGAGAGAAAAAGTGGTTCCATAGAACTGCTGCTGACCTTGCCGATACGTGCTGTGGAGGCCGTACTGGGCAAATTTTTTGCGGCCTGGTGCTTCGCGACCATGGCATTGGGCCTCACCTTTCCTTTGTGGCTGGTGGTCAACTATCTGGGTAACCCGGACAATGGTGTGATCCTGGCCAGTTATGTCGGCAGTATTCTGCTGGCCGGGGGCTTTCTGGCCATGGGTGCATCGCTTTCGGCCATGACCCGCAACCAGGTCATCGCTTTCGTCGTGACGGTGACTGCGGGGCTTGGTTTTGTCCTGAGTGGTCATCCGGTTGTTCTGGGGTTTCTTGAGGGGTGGACCCCCCTTGTCATACGGGAGACGGTGGCTTCTTTCAGTTTTCTGACGCACTTTTCCCATATCAGCAAGGGGGTGATCGATCTTCGGGACGCCATCTATTTTGGCTCATTGATCGCTTTTTGGCTCTATGTCAATGTCCTGGTTCTTGAGCTGCGCAGGGGGGAGTGACCTATGTTGACAGGGAATGGGGCCCCTATCCGCATGGGTGGGCGACTTTTGCTGGCAGCGGCGGTTTTTTTCGCGGTCAACATTCTGGCCAACTCGTTTCTCAGGTCGGCGCGACTGGATTTGACGGCCAACAAGCTCTACACCCTGTCGGAAGGAACCCGACATATCCTGGCCAACCTGCAAGAGCCCGTGGAGCTATGGTTTTTCGTCTCCCGTTCGTTGACCAGTCACATACCCGGCTTGGGCCTCCACGTGACCCGGATTCGGGATCTCCTTGATACCTATCTCCATCTCTCCGGGAACAAATTGCATTTGACCGTGGTCAATCCCGAACCCTTTTCCGCCGAAGAAGATTTGGCCATGGACTCGGGTTTGCGGGGTATTTCCATTCCCACTGCTGCCGGAAAAATTTATTTGGGTCTGGTGGCTCGCCATGCTTCGGGCCGAACGGAGGCGATTCCTTTTCTGCTCCCTGCCTGGGGGGAACAACTCGAATATGATCTTACCTCTCTCCTTTTTCGCCTTGCCCGTACCAAAAGGCCTGTGTTGGGCCTGCTCTCGACCTTGCCCCTGGCTGGAGTCCCTTCGTCCCTGTTGCCTGATGCCCCCCCGGCCAAGCCCCCGTGGGCCATCCACAAGGAGTTGGAAAAATCATTTACCATCAAGACCATTCAGGTAAGCGATGACAAGATTCCAGACGATGTTGATCTTCTGATGGTGGTGCATCCCCGCGAGTTGCCCCGGCCCATTCTTGACGCTGTCGATCAACACGTCCTGCGCGGCAAGCCGACGGTCATGTTTGCCGATCCCTATTGCCAGGCCCAGGAGAATGCCACACCCTGGTTGGCCAACTCCCTGCCCAATGCCCTGTTGTCCGGATGGGGTGTTGAAATCTTGCGAGAGCAGGTTGCCGCCGATTTGCAGTCATCCAGACAGGTTCGTTTCAACAGCCTGGAGACGGGGAGTACCCTGATCAACTACCCGGTCTGGATCGACCTCGGTCCCGGGCAGATGAACAGCCAGGATCCCGTGACCGCTTACCTGGATCGGGTCACCCTGGCGACGGCAGGCATCATCTCCCCCAAGTCCGGGCACGGCCTGCGGGTTGAGCCTTTGCTCATGACAGGGAAGCAGGGAAGTTGGTTCGATATGGCCCTGCTCGGGCCGACATCTTCCCCGCAGCGTCTGATCCAGGAGTATCGACCCAAAGATCAGGCTATCCTGGCAGCTCGGATCCACGGTCCCTTCGCTTCGGCTTTCCCTGCCGAGGGTCCGGACAATAATACCTCCGCCACGACTGCCCCGGATCATCAGACCGGACATCTGCGCCGATCCACGGAGCCGATCAAGCTGGTCCTGGTGGCCGACAGCGATCTTCTCCAGGACCAATTCTGGGTACGGAAAAGCGAGTTTTTGAATATGCCGGTCGATGTACCCTATACCGCCAACGGACGGCTGGTCATGAATATTTTGGACGATCTGTTGGCCCGGACAGATCTGGTCAACGTCAGAAATCAAGGATATTCCCAGGCTGCACGGCCCTTTGTGCGTTTGCAGGCCATTCGGCAACAGGCCGAACTTCGCTTCCAGGAGATGCAAAAAGTTTTGAACCAGCGTATGCAGGAGACGCAAAAGCGTTTTGTGGAACTCCAGAACCAGGGCAGGAACACCACTCTTAATCCAGCCCAGGTGGCCGAGATCGAAAAATTTCGCCAGGAGCTGCTTACCATCCGCAAGGAGTTGCGGGATGTCCAAAGGCATCTGACCCTTGAGGTGGAACGCTTGCAAACCTGGATCAAATTTTTTGTGATCGGCTTGGCCCCTTTGCTGGTGGGTATGAGTGGCGTTCTGGTGGGCATGCGGCGCCTGCGGCGCGCAAGATCCGTCGTCGCAAACGGTGGGAGTTGAAGATACATTTTTAATTGCATTCTCGACTTACCTGGATCATCTTCCTCGTGTCGGCACTGCAATCGACTGAGCAAGGGGGGGTGAATGGTCACCGACGAGGCGACACTCAAGCGGCAAAAGCGGTTTCGGGAACGACGTATCAACGAGGGGCAAAAACGGGTGGCGGTTTGGCTTACCCCGGAGGCGCTGGCGGCCTTGGAGTTTCTCAAATCCCAAGAGGTTGGTGCGAGTGACTCTTCGGTGATCAGCCAGGCCCTGTTGACGGTCGTTGATGTTGTCAAACAAAAGAGACCTGATCTCCCTGACTCTCCGGCTGTGATCCAGAAGCGTCTGGAAGATGTGCTGCAGTCTTTCCGGGAACTCAAGCCCGATATCCAGTTGCATGCCATCCTGGCTTTTGCCATTCTTGGCAATCGCTCCGAAATCGAGATGAACCAACTGGCCGAGGATGTTGGAAAATCCCGTCTGGTGACCATGTGGGATCTACAGGACTTTCAGGAACCTCCACATGGGCGCAATGCCGCCATGGGTCTGGTGCAATTTGAGCACCCCCTGGGCGCACGGGGCCAGTCGGGGCCCATGCGCCTGACTCCCAAAGGGGAGGCGTTCGTGCGCCGGTTGGGGGAGATCATGCTGGGAATCCCGTCCGAACCAAAGCGCCCGTCGGGACAGGTTGTGCCCCCCGGGCCTGAGTGATTGTCAGGGGGGTGCGTCTTGGGGCATGTCGCGCACTGTCTGATCTGGGACGTGGATCCCGTTGTGACGTTGTGGTCCCTGCATATCCGCTGGTATGGGATCCTTTTTGCCTTGGGCGTGGTGCTGGGTCACATGCTCCTCTCCTGGCAGATGGCGCGTGCCGGCCATCCAGAGGACACGGACATACGTCTGACCTGGGCGCTGGCCACGGGCATGTTGATCGGCGCGTTTACTGGGCACCGTCTGTTCTACGAGTGGGATCGTGTGCTGGCTGATCCGTGGAGCGCCTTCAGTCTGAAAGGGCCTGTTATCGGGCTCTCCAGCCATGGCGCCACGGTAGGGATTCTGTTTGCGGCCTATCTTTTCCATCGGTGGACACGCATTCCGTTTCTGGAGTTGACCGACCGGATCACCTTTGGCACGGCTTTGGTGGCCGTTTTTGTGCGTCTGGGCAATCTTGTCAACTCAGAGATTGTCGGCAAGGCTGCCTCTGTTCCCTGGGCCATCTGTTTTACCCATTATGACCGGGCCGGTTTGGTTCCCCGGCATCCTGTACAAATTTATGAGGCCCTGCTGGGTGTTGTGGTACTCGGATTATTGTTCTGGGCCGACCGTAAAAGCGGCGGGGAGAGGCGTCCGACCGGTATGCTGACGGGGTTGTTTGCCACCAGTTATTTTGGTTTGCGCATCGTGGCGGAGTTTTTCAAGGAGCCTTTGGTGCTCTCTCCCGATTCTCCTCTCTCCATGGGCCAAATCCTCTCCTTTCCGTTCTTTCTCGTCGGCGTCGTTCTCCTGGTGCGGTCCCTGACCAAGGGGGGGGCGCAGACCACAGCCTGAATCCCCCTGACGCACCCCTTCCTTAGCCTGAATCCCTCTGACGCACCCCTTTAACCCGCGACAGGTTTGGCGACGGCGACCTTGGCGTCGCCTCTTTTTTCGTTATCTCGATCTGTTTCGGCTTCCTTGGTCTCCTTCTCCTCATGCCGCTTACGCCGTTTTGTTTTGATCACTCTCTCCAGAAAGTGGAGGCAGATGGTCAAGGCAAAGCCGATGACAAACCCCTTGCCAATGCCGGCAATGACGATTTGGGGCTTGTTGGGACCGATAAATTCGTTGGGTTCCGGGGGGATGGCCGGGTCGATGATGCGGAAAAGAAACTCCTTTCTCAGACGGGCCCCCATCATTTTTTTGATTTCCACCTCAAGAAGCCCGGTGATTGCCTGCTGAATCTCGACGTAGGATGTCACTTTGACCTGACTTGTCAAATAGGCCAGCCTCTCTTCACTCTCCTGGATGGCTTTCTCCCGCAACCTTTTGTTCAGAATGTCAACGAACAGATTGGCCATGTGTGCGGCTTTTTTGGGATCAGTCGATGTGACAGACAGGCTGGTGGTGCCAGAGGAAGCGTCCTTGCCAATGGCAATCATTCCTTGCAGTTTATGGAAGGCATGAATCAGATTGGGCTCCCGGCCATCTTTCCATTTTTTGTTTACGGCATCCCACAACTCTGGATAGATGTCCGGCAGCAGGTTTTCTTCCTGGATCAGGGAGACCATGAAAGTGCGGGAGCGCAGGTTGATGTTGGCTACCCCGATGACCCCACCCGTGCTGTCTCCCATCAACAATCCGGAGAGCGGTCCGATCAGACCCACCAGACCTCCACCACCGGAACCGGAACTCCCGCTGCTGGCCGCAGCCGTTCCCGTGTCTTCGGAAGCGGACATGATGGAAGCGGAAGCGCGGTAAATGTAGGGCTGTCCCTTGGCATCTTTGTAGGCATTGTAGCCGGTAACGGCAGTCAGGATAACGATGATCCAGGAGAACTTGAACAGACCCCACCAAAGTTCGCTCAAATCAAATTTGACGCCCGACTCTTCGCTCATGCCAAGGGAGGCAAAACCAGGAAAGCCGGTTGGCGGGAACATGCCCGGAAACGGAAAAGGGGGCTGGGCTGGACCTTCCGGCTGATTTTTTGCACTCATGTTCCGTATACCTTCTGTAGGGCTTCAATATGACATCCAGGGTTTATCCATAAAGACTCAAACCGAAGATGACTCCACTTTACTGTGACCTGTGGATCCAGACCCAATCCTGGATACCACTGGGGGGATGGTATCCGCTGACCGCACCTTCCAGTACTTTGATGATTTCCATGTAATCAAAATCCTTGGAGGCCTGCACGAGCCTGGACAGATCCTTCTGAATGCGCTCCCAGGGCAGGGACTCTTCCTGGGCATGCAGGATCATTTCGTGTTCGGTAGGCAAGAGGTTGTTGCCGATCAGCAGCTCTTCATAGAGCTTTTCCCCCTCTCGCAGGCCGGTATACATGATCTCGATATCGCCGTAAGGGTTGTTTTGATCTTTCACCGTCAATCCAGCCAGTCGAATCATGCGCCGGGCGAAGGCGTCGATGCGGATTTGTTTTCCCATATCCAAAACAAAGACATCACCCCCGTGGCCCATGGATCCGGCCTGAATGACCAGTTCCGCCGCTTCGGATATGGTCATGAAGAAACGTTCCACGTCAGGATGGGTCACTGTCACAGGGCCACCGCGTTTGATCTGATCCCGAAACAAGGGGACGACGGATCCGGAAGATGCCAGTACGTTGCCGAAACGGACGGAAACGAAGCGGGTCTTCACCCCTTCTTGCTGGGAAAGTCCTTGCAGGATCAATTCGCTGAAGCGTTTGGTGGCGCCCATGACATTGGTTGGCCGCACCGCCTTGTCGGTGGAAATCAGGACAAACGTCTCCACCCCGCCAAGATTGGCGGCTTCAGCAAGATTGAGGGTGCCAAAAATATTGTTTTGCACCCCCTCGATGGGATTGCGTTCGATGATGGGGACGTGTTTGTAGGCTGCCGCATGATAGACGGTGTTGATCGCAAAAGATTCGATGACCGAACGCATGCGTTTGTGATGCTCGGTGGAACCAAGGATGGGGATCAGGTCAAATTTGACGGGGAGACCTTCCAGAATGCGTCGCAACTCCTGTTCAATGGTATAAAGGGCAAATTCCGTCCGCTCGACCAGAACCAGGCGCTTGGGAGATAACTGGAGGATTTTTCGGCACAATTCCGACCCGATGGAACCCCCGGCGCCGGTCACCAATACGGATTTGTCACGAATACAGGCATCCATCAAGACCTGGTTGGGTTGCACAGGGGTTCGTTCCAGCAGATCCTCGATGCCAACTTGTTCCACATCTTCGACACGTTTGTTGCCGCTAGCGATCTGGCCTAGATCCGGAACGACCATGACTTGTGCTGGCAACTTCTCCAGTTCACGGATGATTTCCGAACGGCGTACCCGACTGACCGAGGGCATGGCCACCATGATGCGATGAATGCCAAACTGCTTGATCAGGTCAGGAAGTTCTCGGGGGGAGTGAACGGGCAAACCGAGAATTTCGTGTCCCTGGATCTCCTTGTTGTCATCGATGAAAAGGAGAGGTTGCACTTCAACGCTGTGTTTGATGGCCATGGCCAGCCGGACACCTGCGTCGCCTGCCCCATAGATGGCGGTAGGCAGGCGCTTTCTGGGCGAGCTGGGACCGGAAATCAACAGGAATCGAACCAGCAAGCGGCTCCCCCCGATCAGGATCAGCAACAGCATGCCTTCAACGGCCCAGACCGTCAGCGAGAAAAGAGGAATGCCGAGCAGTTTGGCGCCATACACCGTCAGCAGGACGCTAAGCGCAACAGCTTTCAGGATACTGAAGACCGCTTGCGCCTCCATGAAGCGGATGATGGCCCGATAAAGACCAAAATATTGAAAGACAGGGAACGAGACCACCATGGCCAGAGGCATGGAGACCCAGCTGACTTTCAGCGCGTCCGGGAGAAAAACGTCGTACCGCACAGCAAAACCGCCCCAGATGCTGGTCAGAATGGCCAGCATGTCGAAATAGAGCAGAATGGACTGTTTCGTGCGGCGCGAGCGCGTCAACAGATAGGAGCTTATTTCCCTCCAAAATCTGTGAATTTTCAATATCTTAACCTCTTATCGCCTCGTCGTTAAAAAGAGAAACAGAAACAGTTTGAACGCATTTTTCCTTGGCGGGCACTGCACTTTCAGAGAGACTGCCCGGAGAAGGCACGGAGCGGACAACATACCATTTCTTTTCTCTCTCTCAAATCCATTTTCAGTTGGCGGCCATGAACAATATCTCCTTGACCCAAGCCGATCCATCAGCTGACCTGGGAGGTGAATCCTCCCGTAACCTCCTGATGCTGGTTTGGGTGGTGTCTCTGACAGTGTCGTTTTTTATTCTGGTTCCCAATTCTGACGACATTTTCTATTTTGGTCCAGCACTCGGGTTGGCCACCAAGGGGGTTTTGGCTGTGCCCATGGACAACACCAACGTCTACCTGTTTTCCATTTTTGGTACATACTCGTTCTTCCAGGGAATTTTTCTTTTTGTCACCAACTTGTTGGGACTGCCTGTCCATTTTTTCACCTATCGGTTGTTTCAATCACTTGTTGTTATGGGCAGCCTGGTGTTTGCCCTGCGTACTTTTTGGCTTGCCCGGCCTGCCGATGTACGAGGCAATGCCAACCGGCAGGCTCTCTTTTTGGGTCTTTTGGCTTTCACCCCTTTTTCCATGGCGCTTTTGCCTGTGCGCCCGGAATTTTTGGGCTGCCTGTTTCTTTTTGGCGCACTTTCTGCGTTTGGTCGATATGTGCGCAAAGAAACCGGGTGGGGCAGTCTGCTGTTGACAGGAATTTTGTTGGGTCTATCTGCTGTCTCCCATCCTGTTTTCGCTCTTCCATCCGCTGCCTGGTCCATCGTGGCTGCCTATCAGCTTTGGCAACGCAAATCGAGATCCCTTGCAGCTCCTTTGTTTCTGCTCTTCTCGGCCCTGCTTCCCCTGTTTGCCATGGCGGCGTTTTATGGGTTGCACTACCCGGAGTCGTTGGTGGAAATTCAAGGGCATGGCCGGGAGTTGACCCAGCAGACCGCTGAGTCCAACGCTTTATGGACGGGACTGTTGGAACGTGTGCGTAGAATTTTTTTACTCGTACCACCGTGGCAGATCCGGGTGCTCGACGCTTTGTTCTATCTGCCACTCTTTGTCATTTTGTTCATGGTTATTGCCGTGGGTTGGCGCCAGGATGTGCGCAGGTCCGAGGGCTCCCTCGTTCCGGATCGTCCGGTCATGACGCTCATGCCGTTCCAGTGGGTGATCTGGCTCACGGTACCCCTGTGTCTGTTCTTGGTGTACGACATGCGGATTTTTGACGGGCTGATCGCTTTTTTTGCGACCTGGGCCCTGGCCCACGCCACTGGTGACAGGCTGATTCTCTGGTCCCGGGGATGGATGGGAGCCAGGGCGAGACGTTTCCTGTTGTGGGTCACTTGTGCCTGCATCCTCGCATGGCCTGCGGCGCACACCGCGAAGCTGCTCCTTGCACCTGACGCCTACATGAATCCCTTCAAAATGCGCGCGCTGCTCGAACAACTGCCAGGAAGCGTGACCAGCCTGCTGATTGAAAATCCGGAAGGTGTTCCACTGTTTCTGGGAGAATTGCAGGATACCATTTTGCGAGGGGATCAGGCCCCCCGGAGGACTTATTGGGTTTTTCCCCAACTGGGAAGCATGACCTCCAACGAAACAGCCAGCTGGATGATATCCTTCCTCTCCGGCCTCCGGGATGAATCGGGCCGGTATCAGGTCGGGTGGTATTTCAACCGGCACCACCTGCATTTGAATGATAAAACAGGTCAGTATTGCGCGTCGTTCCCGAAAGCCGGGTACGACGCCGAACTCCGTTTGAGCGGATTTGAAGTGGCCCTGCACGGTGTCCACATCATCCATAAGGATCGCAGAAATGTCCTCCTGACCACCAACGATTTCTCCCTGGGATGTCCCTGAGGGGGGGCTTTGGAAGGGCCGCAGAAACGTCCTCCTGACCACCAACGATTTCTCCCTGGGATGTCCCTGAGGGGGCTTCATCTGGTTTTATATGGGCCCCATTTCCATGCCGACGTGGTACACCTTGGCATGGTTGCGACCCGTGCGCTTGACATCGTAGAGCGCCATGTCGGCGCGGCGGACCAAATCTTCCGGGGTTGTGGAGTGGGCAGGATAGAGAGAGATGCCGATGCTGCAACCGATTTGGCAAACGTGTTGGCCAATGCGGAACTCCTCACCCAGTTGACTGACGATCTTGCCGGCTACCGCAAGGGCGTGACTTTCGCTGATCATGCCAACGAGCAGGACGCAAAATTCGTCTCCACCCATCCGAGCCAGGGTATCGGACATGCGCAATGCCGTAGAGATGCGGGAGCAGACCATCTTCAACAACTCATCTCCCACCGGGTGGCCGAAGGTATCATTGATTTTTTTAAAACCATCCAGATCAATATACAATAAGGCAAAATCCCTTTTTTCCCGGCGTGCCCGGGTAATCTCCCTGGTCAACTCCTCATAGAAGCTGCGGCGGTTCAAAAAACCCGTCAGGCTGTCGAAACGAACCAGTCTGCTCATTTCATCTTCGATGATTTTTCGTTCGATAATGCCAGACAAAGTGTTGCCGACCGTGGCAAGAAACCCCTGCTCTTCGGGGTCGGGAGAGTGTCCATCCGTGACGTAAAGGTTTAAAATACCAAGAAGCTTGTTTTGTGAAAGAATCGGCACACAATAGTGTCCATGTGGCATGATGCCGACAAATGTGACATCGTGTTGTTCATCAAGAGTTGGCGAAAAAACGATTTGGTGTTCTTGCGCGGCACGGCCACACAGGCAGTAACCATAAGGGACGATACGGCATTTCTCCAAAAGTTGGGGAGATAAATTGTGTTGCGCAGCCAAACGCAAGGTTCGGTTGATGGGGTCGGCAAGGAATATGGAGCCTTTCGATTCCAGGGAAAGCCAAGGGACAGACAGGATGATTTTTAAAAGGGATGCCAGCATGGCATTCATGTTGATCGGTTCGAGAGAGACTTCCAACATGGCCGCAATGGCGATGCGTGACTCCAGGGCGCGCCGGTTGAGCCATTCAAGTTCCTGGGCTTTGGATGACTCGCGGTTGTAGTAAAGCCAAAGTGTGATCTGGTTGGCGATCATCTCCAGGTGTTCGATCTCCAAGGCCCGGAAGGCATCAGGATTGGCGGAATAAAAATTGATGGATCCATAAATTTCATTCCCGGGTTTGAGCGGTACTGCCAACATGGATCTGAATCCATGTCTCTTGGATAGTTCCAACCAGGGAAGAAAATGGGGATCGGTGGTGGTATCAGAGCAGTATTCGGTGCGCCCCCCTCGGATGGCCCGACCTGAAGGGCCGTGACTATGGATGTCCGTTTCTGACCAATTGACCTGGACCTCCGCAATATAGTCAACACCTACCCCATCCCAGGCTATGGGCTTGACCGTTTTCTGGGCATCAAACTGTTTCTCCCCGACCCAAGCCAGCAGGTACCCTCCCTGTTTGACGGCAAAATGACAGAAATGGGTAAAAAGCTCGATCTCCGAGGAGGCGTTGCCCACGGCATGACAATAACCGGAGAAGACCTGCAACAAGCGCTGCTTTTGGGCAATCTCGGCAAGAAGTTGCTGGTTGATCCGTTTTTGATCCCTGTACCTCAATGCAATCGATTTGAGAACACGTTTTGACGTTGCACCCTTGCCGTGTGATATCCTGTTTTGTGCCATGGTGCATGCCCCTTTTCGTTTCGACAGGTCGGTGTCGAATGGAACGAACAGAATGAATGGGATGCTACCACCATTCTGCGCCCTTTGAAAGATTGTAAGACCATTGGAGGGGCATAAAATATTGAAAGGGAATATTGTGGTTATTGCATGAAACATCTTGTGTGGTATAAAAACATCTTTTTTTCGTGTCATATTGTCATTCATAACGATGTCTGATTTTGTTATCCCTTAGACCTCCTTCCTGAACCATCCGACATACCATGGGGGAAGGTGTTGCTCGACCGCATGGGTTGTGTAGAAGCATCGGCCAGCGACGGGGTGGGCGGGCAGAGGTCGATCGGAAAGATTGGTCAGCACGGTGAGCCGTGAACCTGTCACCAGACGCCAGGTGACCACCAGAACGTTCCCTGGGTACACGCGCCATCGTCCGGCATTGGCTCCGATCAGGGAGAGGCATGGGAGAATCTCCCTGCGGCGCAAAGCGAACAGCTCCTTGTGCAGGGCCAGCCATCTCTGGCCTTCCGGGGTGTGCAGGCCGTCCCACTCCAGTTGCGCCGCAGCAAAGGTGTCCGGCGCCATGGGATGAGGCAGGGGTGGCCAGGATCGCGCATTTTGGAAACGAAAAGAGTGCTCGAACTCCCGATGGCGCCCGGCAGAGACGGCAGCGGCAAGGTCGTTGTGTAAGTCGCAAAAAAATGGAAAAGGTTGTTGGCAACCCCACTCCTGTCCCATGAAGAGCAAGGGTATCTGCGGCGCCAGCAGAAATATCGCCGTGGCAGCACGCACCGCTGCAAAAGGGGCCAGGCCCACGATGCGATCTGCGTTGAGACGATTGCCAACCTGGTCGTGATTTTGCAAAAAAGAGACAAAGGCTGTGGGGGGCAAATGCGCACTGCTCTCGCCACGCAACCGGCCATCGCGATAGGGAGAAGGTTCGCCCTGAAAAGAGAACCCCTCGGCCAGGGCACGGCCCAGATGGTGGAGAGGGTGATCCCGAAAATCCAGGTAATAACCTTGCGTCTCCCCGGTCAGCATGTGATGCAATACATGATGCAGATCGTCGTTCCATTGAGCCTGGCAGCGGGGCAGGGGTAACCATTCAGTACCCGGCCACGCTTCGGGGTCCGGGGGGCTGGCTCCCTGGCGGGTCCAGGGGAGCGCCCTGGTGGAGTTCGGGGCGAAGCCCTGACAAAGACTTTCATGTCCAGGCTTTTCTGGAAGGGGTGCTGATCCAGGTTTTTCTGGAAGGGGTGCTGAGTCTGGATGCGGCAGATGGGTCTCTCCATCGCGCCCAGCCGGGTGGCCGCCAGGTGCAGATTGTAACAGATGAGCGGCGTTGTCATCGTTCTCCAGGATCAGGTGAATGTGTCGGTGGGCGCCTGGACCACACCGAACGGCTGCCGCCAACTCCTGCACAATGTGGGGTCTGGAGTCGTCAAGCATGGCCTGCACGGCATCCAGGCGCAGACCGTCCATGTTGTACTCCTCCAGCCAGTACAAGGCGTTGTGAATAAAAAATTGCCGAATCCAATAACTGGACGCACCCTCAAAATTCATGGCCACGCCCCAAGGAGTGTGACGGCAGGGGTGGAAAAAGTCGGGCGCCTGGAGGTGCAAAAAGTTGCCCTCTGGACCAAAGTGGTTGTACACCACATCCAAAAACACCATTATGCCATGCGCATGGGCACAGGCGACCAGGTTTTTCAAATCGTCCGGACGCCCGTAGGTTGCCTCAGGGGCAAAAAGCAGAACGCCATCGTAACCCCAGCCATATTGGCCGGGAAAATCAGCCAACGGCATCAACTCGATGGCTGTGATGCCCAGTTCGGCAAGGTAGGGAAGGCGCTGGATGATGCCATGGTAACCGCCGGTGGGGGAAAAGGCGCCGACATGCAATTCATAAATGACGGCCTCGGACCAGGGACGTCCTTGCCAACCGGCATCGTGCCACCCCCAGGCCAGGGGATTGACAACACAACTGGGGCCGTGCACATCACGAGGTTGAAACCGGGAGACTGGATCCGGTACATGCTGCCGACCGTCGATACGAAAAAAATAGAGTGAACCGGCATGGGCCATGCCGGTCGACAAGGTGAACCAACCCTCGGCCTCGGCCTGCATCGGGAGGATGATCTCTCCCTCTGCCACCGTCAAACACAACTCGACCTGACGGGCCGCCGGTGCCCAGAGGCGGAAAGAGGTGGTATCGTCATCTTGCAGATGTGTTCCAAACGGCATACGATGCTGGCGGTGCTGGATCATGGTTGACTCGTCATGGCAGCTTGTGGGGTGGGCAAGCGGGGATGCTCGATGATGCAGTGCGATACTTTTCCATTTGTGACAAGGATCTCGTGGTCATGAAACGGTCGTCACTTGCGGTTTTTCTGTTGGTCCATTGGTTTGCGATTCTCTTGTTTATGACAGGCGCGACGGTTCGGGCGGAGGATTTTGCGGCGACCCTCCGCAAGGCCCAGGATGGGGATGCCCATGCCCAATATGAACTCGGTTTGATGTATGCCTCGGGCCAGGGCGTTCCGCCTGACGATGAAAAATCCGTGACATGGTATCGTAAGTCTTCCGACCAGGGAAATGTCCTGGCGCAGCTTCACCTGGGCGTGATGGTCGCGGGAGGGCGTGGCACCCGTCAGGATGATCAGGAGGCGGTGGATCTGTTTCGCAAAGCAGCCAGCCAAAATGTTGCCTGTGCCCAGTACAATCTCGGCGTGATGTATGCCCATGGCCGTGGGCTTCCCCAGAACAACGACATGGCGGTCAGGTGGTTCCGCAGGGCGGCTGAACAGGGATATGCCAACGCCCAATACAACCTGGGTATCATGTACGCCGAAGGACGTGGTCTGCGCCGAAACCTCCAGGAAGCGGCAAAATGGTTCCTCCTGGCAGCCCGGCAGGGGGTTGCCATGGCCCAGTTCAAACTTGGCGTGGCCTACCATCGCGGCCAGGGTGTCGCCAGAGATGCCAGAGAGGCGCTGACCTGGTTTCGCAAAGCGGCAGAACAAGGCAACGCCAGGGGCCAGTACAATCTGGGTGTCATGTACAGCTTTGGCCAGGTTGTTAAAGAAGATTTTATCCAGGCCTACATGTGGTACACTCTTGCCTCCAGCCAGGGCTACCAACATGCCAACATCAAACTCACCTCCCTTGCCGCGAGGATGACCCCCGACGAGATTGCCCGGGCTAAGGCGTTGGCCAGTCAATGGCAACCAAAAAAAGGGGAAGGCGGTTCAGCTCTGGCCATTCAGTAGGATGGTGGGTAACGCCCCTACTTGGTGGGGTGACATTTGGCGAGTGCTGCGACCAATGTCTGGTTGGCGAGCTTTTGCCGGGCCAGGTCGGCGTTCAGGCGGGATACGCGATCCACAAGAATGTTGATCAATTGATTCTTGATCTTGAGTTGCATGCCGAGATCCAGAGCCCCCATCTCTGAACCATCGATGCGAAAAACAATGGTTTCCTCGCGGGCGGTGACATTGGAAGCCCGAGGGTGCTTGGTGAGAAAGGACATCTCCCCGATGACCGCCCCGGTTTCCAAAACGGCGAGTATGCTTTGCGGATGACTTTCCTGTGTCACCTCCACGGAACCTTTCATGATGATGAACAGGGCGTCATCGGTGTCACCTTCGCGGATCAACTGCTTGTTCTTGTGGTAGGTGACGAAAAAGCTCTCCCCCTCTACGAGCATGGCACGTTCCGCAGGGGTGAACTCCCGGAAAAAAGGCGCCGTTTCGATCAGTTTATGAACGAGCATGAATCGTCCTGTCAGAGGATCCAACCCCCCCCGATGACCTGGTCCCCGACATAAAAGACACAGGCCTGACCGGGCGTGATGGCGCGCTGGGGTTGTTTGAAACGCACCTTGACCCGGTGGTGATCATCCATAGGTTCAACTGTGACTGGCTGGGGCGTTGCAGCGTAACGAATCCTGGCCCCAACCGGATGCGGTCCTTCCCACGGGTACCGGGCCAACCAGTTGGCATGAATGACTTCCAGCCGATCCTTATACAGGGATTCAACGGGTCCGACAATGATGCGATTCCGTGCCGCATCGATGCTCACCACAAAGAGAGGTCGAGGAGCTGCGATGCCCAGGCCGTGCCGTTGACCGATGGTGTAACATCCGATGCCGTGATGTTGTCCCAATGGGCGCCCTTCCTGATCGACGATCTCCCCAGACGTGACCAGGGTGGGAGCATGCCGACTGAAAAAAGCCCGATAGTCGCCATCCGGCACAAAGCAGAGATCTTGGCTCTCCCGCTTGGTGGCATTGTGCAGGCCAAATTTTTGCGCCAGACCACGGGTTTGCTCCTTGGTCAGAGGCCCCAGCGGGAAGCGAAGAAAAGGGAGTTGTTCCAGAGGCGTGGCAAAAAGAAAATAAGATTGGTCCTTGGCTGGGTCCACTCCCCGCCAAAGCTCATGGTGACCGGATGCGGTCCGGCGCAGCACCGCATAGTGTCCGGTCGCCAGAGCTGTGGCATCCAGGGCTTTGGCTTTGGCCAAAAGGTGGGAAAATTTCACCACCTGGTTGCAACGCACACAGGGGTTGGGTGTCTGGCCAGCAGCATAGGCCGCGATAAAGTCATCCACAACGGCGGAACGAAAGGGATCTTCGAGGTTGACCACATAGAAGGGGATGCCCAACCGTTCGGCGACGCGCCTGGCGTCGTGGAGATCGTCGCTGGCACAGCAGGTGCGGCCTCCGGAAATCCCTGTCTGGGCGTGATCCCAGAGTTGCATGTTCAGGCCGATCACTTCGTACCCTTGTTCCAGAAGCCAGGCTGCCACGGTGGAAGAGTCGACGCCACCAGACATGGCTACGGCCACACGTTCTTTATGGTGCTTCATGTCGCAAACCCCTGTTGCGGAGTGGCCATGCGGCACCCCAACCAGGCCAATGGCCTCCAGGCGACGAATATTTGGCGCCGCAGAGGAAAAAATGTGCCGACCCCCGGGAAAAAAAGTTCTCCCGTCCTCCAATCTGCCCAGTTTTTATATCACAAATAGCTGTTTTGTCATGGAAAATAAATATGGTCCCAGAGTTGCAGCAGGGCCGGAGCGCCAGGAAAACGATTGGCAGGTTGTGCCGATCAGGGGAGTGGCCTCTTCCTGCGAGGGCGTTTTATTGCGGGTGTCGAGGGCGTTGCAGGTCGTTGTCAGGTGGCTGGCCAACCGTGTGCCGGAAGCGTGCGGGTGTGGGCCGGTCGGGTCGAACATGTTACAGGATTGAGGTGGATATGAGTTCCTTGCAAAGTGGTGCAAAAGGATTGCGCCCGGCTCCCCGTAGCAGGGCTTTAGCCAAACCCATCGACCCCGAAGAGGCTGAAAGGATGCTCTCTGGCCAGGGAACTGGTTCCGGCAGGTTGGCATCTGACCGGCGCAGTGCCCAGAATGGCGATGAAGTTCACGATACGTTGCGCGGATTTTTGAGCAACGCCAGAAGGGAACGTCTGGAGTGTGTGGTTCCCCTGATCGAGACCTTGCAGGTGGCTTTGGCGTTGGACCGGGCCAAGGGTGGCGCTCCCCCGGGAACATTGACGGTAAAAGGGTGGCTCACTCTCCTCAACAGCTGGGAAAAACAGTTGCAGGGCATGCAACCTCGGCAACTGTTGTTTGGCAAGACCTTTGTTCAGGAGGCTGTTGACAAGGTGACCTTGGATAAATCACCTCTTCTGCCCATCCTCCAGGAGTTGATGCACATGATGGAAACGGCAAAAAATCAGGCAGCGGCGGCCTGAAGTGGTTGACGCGCAGAACCGCATGGCCCCCTTTTCCTCCGTAAACGATCCGCGGGTGTACTACCAGGTGGCGGGCCACAAAGTTGTGTGGCGGACCCTGCGGAGCGCGTTGCGTCGGGAGGAGGGGGTTGTGGTTATCACCGGTCCGCCTGGGGTGGGCAAGAGCTTGGCCTTGCTGCGCCTCCGACAGATTCTTCCGGGAGATCATCGGGAAATGCTGCATCTGCCCGATGCGGATGCAGATGCCATGACCTTTTTGAAGGCTCTGTTGTGCGTCTTTGATGTGGATGCAAAAGTGGGTGACACCCTCCCAACACACGGTGATCTGCTTGCGGCCATGGAGAGATGGGCCGCCCAGGGGAGGCGGATCCTGGTCGCAGTGGACCGCGCTGAACTGTTGGATGGGGACAATCTTGAGGTCTTGAAGATGGTCGCATCCTACCAATGGGATGGTCGCCACCCTCTACAGTTGCTTCTTGTCGGTCGCCTTGAATCGGCGTCCATGGCCTTGGATCCGCGTTTTTGCGGCCTTGTGCCACTGTTGGTGGGAACGGTGAAGTTGGATCCTCTGAATGCGGAGGATATGGCGGGCTACGTCAGATTCCATCTCGATCGCCACGGGTTGACGGAGTGGAAGCTGACTCAGGGGGGTTGGCGCACCTTGCAGAGAGAAAGTGGAGGCATTCCACGCAGGATCAATCGTGTCATGTCCGCCGTGATGTTCCAACTGGGTGATCGCCGGGCGGCTCGTGTTGGTGGTTTCACCATACGGCGTGCGGCTTCCGCAGCGGGAGGCGCCGGATTGCAAGTGCCCCGGTTGCGGTGGCGCGTCCCCTTTGGGACTTCTGCTGCCAAAACCGAGGTCAGACAGCCGCGCCTTTTTGCCCTGAGGCATCCCCAGGGTACACGCCCTGACCTCGATCGCTGGCTGATACGTTTGGCAGGGGTGGGTGTGTTGATCGCCGTGGCTGGTTTGGTATGGCGTGCGGTTCTCCTGGATCCAGAGGCTCATGTAACAGCGGATATCGATGGCAGGCGCACAACCTACGGGAGTGATATCACTGCGTCGGCACCTGGCGGGGGGAACCCATCAACCCGTACTTCCTTGCCCGTGGTTGTCAGGGTGGCGGCATTCAATCAACGTCATGATGCAACAACCCTCATGTCCGGTTTGTTCCAAAAGGGATATCGGGCTTATCTCTACCAGGGGGAGTATCCGGATGGTTCGGCGTGGTTTGAGGTTCGAGTCAATTTTCCTGATCCCTCCCAGGCTGGAGCCGGCATGGAGCGTCTGGAACGGCAGGAAGGGTTGGTAGCCGAGGTTGTTGGAGAGAACACCGAACAAGACATGGACCGGGGGGAAAAATGAATAAGGGGGGGGGAATGAACAAGGGCGATAGCCGGGATGGAAGATCGGAAGTTGATGATACGGAAATCAAGCTGCAAAAGCTGAAGCTGGCTGCTTTGCAGGCGCATAAAGCGGGCAATCAGCACCAGGCCTTGCGTCATTATGAGCACATTCTCCAGGTGGAGCCTGACAATGTCCAGATGCTCCTGTTGGCAGGCCAAATCTTGTTGGACCTCGATGAACTGGAACGAGGTGCGGATTTTTTTCGACGTGCCATTGCATTGGAACCAAATCAACCAAGGGTTGTATTCAATCTGGCGCACGTTTTGTGTTATCTATTAAAATATGAGGAGTCTCTCTATTATTACAACAAAGTTCTTGCCATGGATTCTGCCAAAGAGCAAATTTTCTATTTTATCGGCCATGTTTTATTCAGGCTTGAAAGATTTGAAGAGGCATTGCATTATTTGAATCTTGAATATCAGATCAACCCCCATGATCCACTGACGCTCCACGATATGGGCCTCATCAAACTTCGGCAGGATAAACAAGCTCAGCAAGAGGGCGTGGTCTTGATACGCAGAGCGTTGGAATTGAAACCAGACCTGTGTGGCATTGAAATACCTGATCTCGAACCCCTGCAAAGACATCGTGAGGAACAGAAGAGTATCACTCATATTTTTCGCACGCCAGATGAACCCGTTGCGATAAATTCACCCACCCGTTATGCCTGTTTGTCATACCCCAAGAGCGGGACGCATCTTCTGTCGGATATTGTGCAGTTGATCACAGGTGATGGCTTTTATTGGCCAAACGATTACGAGTCCAAGGCCTTTCCCAAGGGAGGTCTGGAGAAGGCGTCCGACGGGCATTTTTTGATTGGGCATTGGTGTGCCAACCACGACCTGGGCGCGGATCTGCGCGATGGCCGTTACAAAATCGTTGTTCAATATCGGGAACCTCGGGATCAGATGGTGTCGTTTTACTGTTATTATACCGGCGTCGCTGCGGACCCCGACAACATGTTCACGCAAATGTTGACAGGTGTCAGTCAGGAAGTGGGTTTTCACCGGCTCATCATCGGGTGTCCTGTTGAAGGCGGTGGTCTGATTCCCGGGCAGGCATTCAATATGGCCGTCTGGATCGAACAGTGGCGCCTTCTGGGGGGGATGTACCAGGTTCCGGTTTATTTTGTCACTTATGAGGAGATGGTGGAAAACAAGGTGGAAACCATTGGCCGGATCGCCCGCTTTCTTGACCGGCCCCTGTCCAGGGAAGAGTGCAAAAAAATTGCGGAAACAACCGATTTCAAAAAACCTTCGGCAACCATGAAAAAGGAGGATGTCCCGGAAAAATTTAAACGGAAAGGTATTGTCGGAGATTGGCGAAACTATTTTTCAGAAAGCAATAAACTTCTCTTCAAGGCCGTCAATGGAGAAATTCTCACAAAACTGGGGTACGAAAGTGGGGATGACTGGTAAGGTTGTGAGGGTCTCGGCACTGGGCTGCCACCGTTCCGTAAACTCTTCCCTGTGCTGTCAAATGATGTTCAAATACTGGTCAAGACGTGACATCAACCCAATCTGTTCCCAACGGTGATCCACGGACGGACATTCCCGACAGCCCAAAATGCCCGACCTGCCAATCCACGGATGTGGTGGTTTGCAAGATTTATCTTACGGCTCACAATGGTGACCGGACCCTGCGCCGGTGTTGCGGATGTGGAACGCATTTTTCTGAAACGCATGGAACGCCCATGGAGGATCTCAAATCTCCGATCATCAAGGTGGCCTCTGCTTTGAAAATTCGCAGTGAAGGCATGGGGCTTCGGGCAACAGCCCGCGTGATGGGCACCCATAAGAACACGATCAGCGAATGGGAAAAGAGATTCGCTGACCAGAAAGAAACGTTGATGCTGTATGCCTTTTGCCATCAATTCGTATCCCTCACCTTTGAAGGGGACGAGCTGTACACCATCGTGGGGAAACGTGCGGAACCGCTTGAATCCAAGGGCTGGACAGCTGTCATCGTGGAACGTGGCAGTCGATTTCTCGTGGATCAGCAGTGTGGAGTGAAGGATGCCGATTTGTTTACTGCGGTCATGAGTACGGTCTGCCAGTCCATTGACCAGACACAGAATTTAACATTCCTGTCAGATGGGGAACGGCGTTACGGCAAGATATTATTTTCCTTATGTTCAGAGGCATTGCAAACGGGGAGCAAAGGTCGTCCACCCAAGGTTCTTCCAAGTATGCCAAGTCTGAAGATGGTCTCCAGCGCACGCTGGATGCTCAATTGGTCATCGACAATTTTGTCCGTCCTCATTGGACGACCGGAGTGGTGCTGGCAGTCAAGTTGGGTATCAAGAAGGCACCCTTGCGCCTTGAAGACATATTGGCCATGAAAAGGGCTGCCTGAAGGCACAGGACAGGCAGGGAGCGTCTGCCCCACGGTCCATCTCGGAACGGTCGAAGCCCACTGCCGCAGGAAGAAACGCCAAGTCTATCCCCGCGCGTGCGGGGAACCGTGTTTTTTCTGGATGTCTCTGGATGATGAATTGGTGGAGCCGGGGGGAATCGAACCCCCGACTTCAGCATTGCGAACGCTGCGCTCTCCCATCTGAGCTACGGCCCCACGACGACAGGCGGCGATTATCTACGGCTGATTGTTAAAATGCAAGCCAAAAGACGACCATGCCGAGAAGAACACGATAGACGACAAAGGGGGTCAGATTGTGGCGGCGCAGCCAGCCCAGCAACCAGTGGATCACAGCCAAGGCTGAAAGGGTGGCGGCCAGAAAGGCGACGCCAATCTGTAGCCAAGCGGCGAGAGGAATTTTTTCGTGCAGGAGTTCCTTGATATCCAAAATGCCGACGGCAATTCCGATGGGAATGGCCAGGAAAAAGGCAAATCGGGCAGATGCCTCCCGATTAAAACCGAGGAAGAGGGCAGCGGTGATGGTGATGCCAGAACGCGAGGTTCCCGGGACGAGCGCCAGGGTCTGGGCCATGCCGATCAACAAGGCCTCCCGCAGGGTGAGCGTGTCGAGAGAACGCACCAGGGATGCGCGCCGATCAGCCAACCAGAGCAGTAGGCCATAAAAAATCAACGTGCTGCCTACAACCCGTGGATCCCGGGCAGAACCTTCCACATATCCCTTGATCAGGACGCCCGTCACACCAGCGGGAATGGTTGCCAAACCAATGGCCCATGCCATGCGTCCCTGTGGGTTGTCGGCCATCCCCCCACCGGACAGAGTGCGAAACCATCCCTGTGCCAACCCAAAGACATCCTGGCGAAAATAGATGATCAGGGCCAGGAGGGTTGCCGTATTGAGCGCCATGTCGAACAACAGGCCCTGATCCTGCCACTGAAAAAAATAGGGTACGAGAATCAGGTGACCGGAGGAACTGACCGGGAGCAGTTCAGTGACACCCTGAATGAGACCCAGGATAATCCCGTGAAGCCATTCCATGCTGTATTCTCTCCTTGTCTTCCATGCAAAATTCTCGACTATTGCCCGGAATCGCCGGGGCAGGGGCGATGCTTGAAAAGGCGGTTTGAAAACACTGGGCTCAGTAAAGAACCCGGTTAAGATACAAGCCATGCGCTGGTGCCGTCGCACCAGCCAAGCTCCGCTCTCGACTGGCCAACACCTTCGCAAACCAGGAAGCGGACTCTTTTTCCTGTCCGACCAGAGCCATGGATCCGACAATATTTCTGACCATGTGGTGCAAAAAACCGTTTGCCCCCAGAATAATCCGAATCTCTCTATCCTGGCGATGCACTTCGCAGCGGCTGAGAGTCCGCACCGGCGATCTGGCCTGGCACTGGGCGGCGCGGAAGGCGGAAAAATCATGGGTTCCCAACAGAAAACCCGCCGCTTGCCGCATCGCCCTCGCGTCGAGGGCCGCAGGATAATGCCAAACTCGACCTCGATCCAGGGCAGACGGCGTTTCCCGGTCGGAGATGCGGTATACATACTCCCGGTATCGGGCTGAATACCGGGCATGAAACGTATCGGGAACTTTCGTGACGCGCAACACCGTCAAGGCATGCGGCGTGGTTGCATTCAGGGCGCGCAGCAGAACATTTTCCGGGCGAGGTCGCGGTGTATCAAAATGGGCCACCTGACCCAAGGCATGCACTCCCGCATCCGTGCGTCCTGCACCGATCAACGTGACAGGATGACCACATAGGCGGGTCAGGGACTCTTCGAGAACCCCTTGCAGCGTCACACCCGCGGCCTGCCGTTGCCAGCCGGAAAAAGCCTCGCCGGCATACTCAAGATCAAGGCGAAAGCGAACCGGGGGGGGCGGTTCCAAGGTTTGGGGTACGCTCATCCTGGTGGGAACGTCCTCGTTGCAGCCAGATGATGCATCAGGCGATTTTCCAGGACGTTGCCCGCATTGTGAAGAGAATTGGCGGACGGTGGCGTGATGGACGGTTCCCTTTCAATGGCCATTGCCTATATCCTGGCGTGGAGGGATCGAGCGGTCGAAGCAGCTCCCAGGCACACTTGGCCCAGGCACACTTGGAATATGAGCAGGGAAAGAGCGAAGGACCATGAAAATTTTTTCTCTTTATAATTTTAAAGGCGGCGTGGGAAAAACCACCAACACGGTCAATTTGGCCCACCTTTCCGCGCTGGAGGGAACACGCACCGTCATCTGGGATCTGGATCCACAAGGTGGTACCAGCTTTTTTTTGTGTGTCAAGCCAAAAATCAAGGGGGGCGCCAAGGCCATCCTGAAAGGAAGGCTTGATCTGGATGGACACTTGCGCACCACCGGATATTCCAACCTGGATCTCCTTCCGGCTGATATTTCCTACCGTCACTTGGATCAGTATCTGCACGACAAGAAGGATCCCGTCAAGGCTTTTGCCCGTATTCTCAAGTCGTTGGCACACGACTATGACCATATTTTTCTCGATTGCCCTCCAGGTCTTTCACTGCTGGCGGAAAATGTTTTCCGGGTCTCCCATGTTCTGGTTGTTCCCCTGATTCCTTCCACGCTCTCCTTGCGGGCGTACAACAGGCTGGTGCAGTTTCTGGCCAATCGCCGCACCAAAAAGCTGCGGGTGGCGCCGTTTTTCAATCAGGTCAACCTGGAGAAGCCGATCCATCAGGTCGTGACCAGGAATGTACTGGAACAACATCCCATCTTTCTCAGGACCACCATTCCGGACTCCAACGTCATCGAGTCCATGGGGGTCAAACGGGCGCCTGTTTTGGCCTACGCTCGTTCATCTCCGGAAGCCGATGCGTTTCGGGCCTTGTGGCGGGAGATCCAGGAGAGAAAGCTCTGATCAATGCTCCCGAACATCGCCGGGATGGGTGCCGCCATCATTCAGCTGGATGAGCCGGATGGTTTCTGGACCAGACGCTGGTCCAGGCTCAGTTGGTGGGCCGTCAATCCCTCCCCAGCTGCCAGACGGGAAGCTGCCGGACCAATGATGGCCAAAGACGCTTCCGTACAGCCAATCAGACTGGTGCGCTTGATGAAGTCAAATACGCTCAATGGACTGGAAAAACGCGCCGTACCACTCGTTGGCAAGACGTGACTGGGACCGGCAACATAATCTCCTATCGCCTCAGGGGTATACCGTCCCAAAAAAATGGCGCCGGCGTTGCCAACGTGAGGCAGGAGTCGTTCGGGATCGGCGACAGACAGTTCCAGGTGTTCCGGGGCCACCCTTGAAGCCAACGCACACGCCTCGTGCAGATTGTTGACGACGATGATGGCGCCGCGTTCGGCCAAGGATTGCGCACAAATCGAGCGTCGTTCCAATATTGCAAGGTGTTGCGCCAAAGCCAGTTCCACGGCATTGGCCAAATCCTCATCATCGGTCAGGAGGATGGCCTGGGCCGACACATCGTGTTCGGCCTGGGAGAGCAGATCTGCCGCCAACCAAAGCGGGTCGTTCTCCCGGTCGGCAATGACCAAAATTTCTGATGGACCGGCAATCATGTCGATGCCCACCTGTCCAAACAACTGCCGCTTGGCTGTAGCCACATAAATGTTGCCCGGACCGACGATTTTATCGACAGCCGGGACAGTTTGGGTTCCCATGGCCAAGGCTGCAATGGCTTGGGCGCCCCCGATGCGAAAGATTTGATGGATGCCAGCGATTTGGGCCGCCACGAGGAGGAGGGGATTGACCACGCCGTCGGGAGTTGGCACCACCATGACCAGATCGGTCACGCCTGCCACGCGAGCCGGAATGGCATTCATCAGGACCGTGGACGGATAGGTGGCCAAACCGCCTGGAACGTACAAACCAACGCGGCTGACAGGTGTCAGGCGTTGTCCCAGCAGGGTTCCTGATGCATCGCAAAAATGGTGTATGCCCATCACGGGCATTTGCCATCGATGGTAGGCTTGGATGCGCCCGGCGGCCAGTTCAAGGGCGGATCGATCCGCCGGAGAGACCTGCCGGGCGATGTGGTTGATCTCCGTCTCGGTCAGTGCCAGGGTTGCGGGGGTGAGTTCGACCCGGTCGAACTGACGCGAATAATCGATCAGAGCCTGGTCCCCATCCCGCTGCACTGTAGCGATGATGTCGGCCACTGTCTGTTCAATGGCCGCCATTTTTCCACTTTCCCAGCGGAGAAGACGGGTGAAGGCTGCCTGAAAGTCAGAATCTCGGGTGTTGAGACGGCGTATCGTGGTCTGGATCAAGGCCAACTCCGCTTTTCTCGAAAGGGCGTTGAACGGCAACCCAAAATCAATGGCTCAGACGATGGATATCGGCGCCCAGGGCCATCAATTTTTCTTCGATTCGCTCATACCCACGGTCAATATGATAAACCCGGGAGATGTAGGTCTCTCCCGATGCTGCCAAGCCTGCCAAAACCAACGATGCCGAGGCCCGCAAATCCGTGGCCATGACGGGGGCGCCACGCAATTTTGCGCCGCCTCGAACCACGACAGTGTTGCCCTGCAACGTGATATCAGCCCCCAATCGTTGCAGTTCCGACACATGCATGAAGCGGTTTTCAAATATTGTCTCGGTCACGGTACCCGTCCCGGAGGATACACTGTTGAGCACCAGCATTTGCGCCTGGAGATCGGTTGGAAACCCGGGATAGGGAAACGTTGTGATATCCACGGCTCGCAGGGGGCGATCAACAGTGACGCGCAAGGCGTTGGGTTTTTCCTCCACGATGACCCCGGCCTGACGCAACTTGGCGATGGGGGCTTCGAGAATGTGCGGATCGGTGTAATTCAGCGTCACATCTCCCCCGGTGATGGCTGCCGCAATCATGAAAGTCCCGGTTTCGATCCGGTCGGGAAGAATGTGGTGGGCTGCGCCATGCAAACGTTCAACGCCCTCTACGCGGATGCTGCTGCTTCCGGCACCCTCAATGCGAGCGCCCATTTTATTGAGAAGCCTTGCCAAATCTGTGACTTCCGGCTCACATGCAGCATTTTCCAGGACGGTTTGACCGTCGGCCAGGGCGGCTGCCATCATCAAATTTTCCGTCCCGGTCACGGTTACGAGATCAAAGACGATGGATGCCCCGTGCAGGCGTTTGGCCCGGGCCTTGATATAGCCGTCCTCCAGGACAATCTCGGCCCCCATGCTCTCCAGGCCCCTGAGGTGCAGATTGACAGGGCGGGTACCAATGGCACACCCGCCAGGCAAAGAAATTTCCGCCTGACCGTGCCGAGCCAACAAGGGCCCCATGACCAAGATCGATGCCCGCATGGTCCGGACCAGATCGTAAGGCGCTCGGGTGTTGTGAATGCCTGAGCAATCGATCTCCACACCCAGGCGCTCGTCAATGGTGATCGCCGCCCCATGCTGACCCAAAAGCTCCAGCATGGTGGTGACGTCGCGCAGGTGAGGGATGTTGGAAAGGGTCAGGGCCTCATCCGACAGCAGAGAGGCTGCCAGTGCCGGCAAAGTGGCGTTCTTCGCGCCACTGATGGGGATGGTACCCACCAGGGGTCTTCCCCCGCGTACAAGTATTCTATCCATCCCCAATTCTTACCAAATCCAGGGGATCCAGGGCAAGAGTTGCAGCGGAAAATTTTGTGCGGAATTTGCGGAGTTGAATAAATGTTTGAAATTCTGTGGGTGCATGTGGTAGATTGAAGGATCAGGGCTGTTGTTGAAATCATGCAGCAAGGGGGTGAAACGGCTTCGACGGGGTATCGAAAGGCTTTGACGGCGACCCGGCATGAGCGCTGCCGCAATAGGCTCATACTTACAATTGCCAACGACGAAATCTACGGCGAAGCTCTCGCCGCCGCCTAAAACGGCAGCGAAGCGGGGCCCAGACCTGGGCCCGGCAACAGAAGCATAAAAACAGGGTCAAGCCGGAATGATGAAACCGCCGGTCTAAATCCAAGGTTTCCCAGTTCTCCGAGGTAACGGGGGTCCATGGGCCAGCCGGCTGCAACGGCCCAAGGACACTCAGGCCGGCAAAATGGTCGTGACTCCTTCAGGTTCAGTACGTATCTCGGACCCGGGTTCGACTCCCGGCACCTCCACCATTTTGATTTCAGGAAAAGGTCTCGGCATGGAAGCCGCCCTGTGGGGCGGCTTTTTTGTTGCGGAAAAGGCCAATGTTTCCAAGGTGTACGTTGGGTGGGTGGTTTGAGATGGGAAGGGGGTGGGCGTACCTTTCTCCCTGGGGAGGTGCGGCTCTCTTCTCTCCTGGCCCACATTCTCCCAAACCTGTTGACTTCGGGGCGAGAAGTACGGGTTTTCCGTACGTCACTTTTTCATTGGAAAACAATGGGGCGTGAAGTACGGGGTGGGCGTACCTGTTCGATGAGTGGCTTGGGTGGCGTGGGGGAAGGGAAAAGGGGTACGGGGCAGTGGATGAATTTCGCTGGGTGTCCTTGGTTACCGGTGTTCTGCCATTTCAAATCAACGCACTACGGTCAATCTTGACGTAAGTCCTTCCCTGGGGGTGGATATTGGCCATTGAAGTTTTCATCTCCTATGCTCATGAGGACAAGACCTTCCGCAAGGCACTCAATAACCAGTTGATGCCCCTAAAGCGCGTAGGCTTGGTGTCAGTCTGGCATGACCGCATGATTGCTGCTGGCACAGAATGGGAAAGCCAGATTGATGCGGCACTGGAACGCTGCCAGATCGTTCTCCTCCTGGTTAGCCCTAACGGGCATGGCGATGGACCTTATAACCCCATGCTGACGACCTCGATATGTACGATAAAGAAAAAGAGGTGGCAAGAGCAAGGTCGCGCACGAAATTGGTGGTTCCAACCCTGTTACCTAACGAGACCTGACGCTTCGAATCGTACCCCGGACTGCTTCCTTTGAGAGCGCACGGTAAAAAGGCCGTTGGCGGGCAACCGCCTTCAGGTTGAATCGCAGCGTTTTCCTGCCACCTCTCCACTGACATCTTACAACTCGATGTTCAAGTTTTTCCCTTCTTGACAGTTTTTTCACCCGTCAAACAGCCATTGCATGGTGTTTCAGGGATGGCGATGATTCTTGGCGTCCCAACTCCCTGCCAACCATATGCTTTTCCGATGTCATCAATGGAAACAGCTTGGCCAGTTGATCGGCCATTTCGGCCAATTTCTGTTCTGGATCATTGGCGGCCAGGACCGTCCGAATCGTCGTCAGAAGGCTTTCGATTTTGACTGTATTGATCAGGCTTCCCACGGTAAACGCAGGCTTATTTTGTTTCAGACGGGCCAGTTGATCTGGATGCAGCAAGAGACAATGATCAACCAA
>JADGBZ010000016.1:55082-55188 GCA_015231175.1 Magnetococcales bacterium
TCAGGAACAGGCCACGGCTTGATCCTTCAACACCTTGCAGTTTGGTCAGTTGCCCCCAACCTTCACAGGCCTTCCAGTCCTGAAAGAATACTTCGATCAACCATCT
>JADGBZ010000017.1:0-16573 GCA_015231175.1 Magnetococcales bacterium
TGACAAAGGCTTTCCTGTCCAGGCTTTTCTTGCAAGGGTGGTGAATAGTTACCATCGTTCAACATATCCGGGGGAGTGTGTCATGTCCTTCAATTTGGCTGTGTATCTGGCGCAGAGTGTCGGTGGTGTGGGTGTTTTGGGCGGGGTCGTTGGCGGAGCGGGCGCCTTGGCAAAAAACATCCAGAGGAAGGAGAAATGCGAAATCGACAATCGGGAGATGCTGGCCGATACCGGCAAAGAGGCGGTTGGCGCCGGGATTGCGACCGCTTTCAGCGCCTTTTCGGCGGGTGTGGTGGGTGGCGGGCTGGTGGTCTCCCTGGGCACGGCTTTCATCGCGGGGGCTGTCGGAAAATATGCCTGCGACCGGGGTATGGAGTACCTGGAGAGAGAGTTCCGCAAAAAGCGCCAGAGCGAGCTGGCCCATCAGATGGATGAGGTCTATTCCAGCATGGCCTGATGGTCGGGCGCTGCTGCGCCATCCTGCAACAGACGAAGCAGCCACCCGGCCAGAGGGCGCCGGTGCCATAGTCTGGATCGGCGCAGTGACTCCATGGCCTCGGATCGGTGTCCGGCGAGAATCTGTACCACAGCTTGCTGCAACAAGGCCTCGCCACGCCTCCGGGCTTGCATGACCAGCTCCAGGTCGGCTCCACAGCGCAGACACCGACCCTCCTCCCCGATGGACCCTCGGCAGATGGGACAGCGTTCCACGTCAGCTCTCCAGATAGAAGAGAATTTCGGCCAGGGGTTCGCTGCTGCGCTTGACGGACGCGATGTCTGCCGCAGCCAACGCATCTTGAATGGCCTCGATCAGGTTGATCATCTCCTCCCGATCATCCGGCGTTGCCTGTTCCAGCAGGCGTTCCGCCTTTTTTATCAGCGTCTTGGCCTGAACAATCTCCTGTAGATGGGGCGGCGATGATGAGCTGGCAGGCTGGCCTGTCTGGGCGATGTCATCCCCAAACAGGGCCGCCACCCGGGATCGGGCCTCGCTCAAATGGGCCTCGCTTCGTTTGGCCATGGCATTTTCGATGGTAATCCGCTTTTCCAGGCCGGTTCGCTTTTCCCGGGCTGTTACCCGCAGGATGCCATCGAGGTCAAGGTCAAGCTGTAGAATGATCTCATTGCCCGCATCAACGTCACTGAGCCCCTCGATCTGGAAATTACCGATCTTGATATTTTGCAGGGCGTCGGGGTGCTCTCCCTGATAAATCTCGATCTCCACGGACTCCTGGCCATCCTGGACGGTGGCATAAACCTCGCTCCTGCTCACTGGGACCGGCGTGTTTTTACGAATGATCGGTGAAAAAACATGGGGCCGCCAATAACCGTCCAGTTCGCCCACAACGCCTATGCCGAAGGTGTAGGGGGTCACATCCACCAGGATTGCAGCGGCCTTTTCCCCACCGATCACGGCCCCCTGGATGGCTGCTCCCATGGCTACACACAGATCCGGGTCGATTTCGCTCCGGGGTATCAGCCCAAAAACCTTCATCAGGCGTTCGCGCACCAACGGCGTGCGGGTCGCCCCTCCGACCAGCAACACCTCGTCCATGGCGGAAGCTGTGAGGCTGGCTCCATTCAGGGCGGTATGGACTGCGGCCAGGGTCTCTTCGATGAACGGTGTAATCATTGTTTCATACTCCTGGCGGGAAAGCTCCATGGCCAGGTGTACCGGTTTGCCGACCAACTCCGTCAGATACTCTTCCTCGATGGTGGCATAGGGGTGGTCCGAAAGCTGGCGTTTGCAGGCTTCGGCGCTACGTTGCAGGCGGGCCATGGCCAACGGGTTGGTTGACACATCAACCCCCTGCTCCCGCTGCAAATGGGTTACCAGATGGTCGACAATTTTTTGATCGAAGTCATCGCCTCCCAGGTGGTTGTTGCCATGGCTGGAGATGACCTCTACCACATCATTTTCGATCCGGACCACCGAAACGTCGAAGGTTCCCCCACCCAGATCGTAGACCAGAATCCTCCGGCTTCCCTGATGACCGGCCTCGTAGGCCAGGGCTGCGGCAGTGGGTTCCTGGATGATGCGCACGACTTCCAGTCCTGCAATTTCGCCTGCTTCCCGGGTGGCCTGACGCTGAACATCGGAAAAATAGGCCGGTATGGTGATCACGGCTTTTTGTACTGGATGTCCAAGCGCTTCTTCCGCCATTTCCCGCAGGCGCCGCAGGATCATGGCTGAAATTTCCTGGGGCGTGTAACTCTCCCCGCCCATGGTAATCCGACACGTTTCGCCCATGCGCCGCTTGATCGACTTGACGGTGCGTTCGGGATGAACGACATACTGGTTGCGGGCAGGTTGTCCCACCAACAGGGCGCCGTCATCCGCCAGTCCGACAAAGGAGGGGAGAATGTGTTCACCCGCCGCGTTGGCCAATACCCGGGTCTGGCCATCCTGGAATACGGCAACTTCCGAGTTGGTGGTGCCCAGATCGATGCCGATAATTGTCTCAGTCATGTTGCGTTCCCGTTTGTTGGTTGACCTTCACCTCCGCCAGGCGTAGCACCTCACTCCCCCAGTGGAACCCTTTGCGGGCCTCTTCCGTCACCACACCTTCCGGTAACGCCTCCTGCCAGGAGGTGGCTACGGCTTGCATGCAGTGTGGATCCAAGACCTTGCCAATGGCCTGGATGGCCTGCACCTGCCGTGCGGCGAGCTGGGCATCCAGGCGTTTGAGGAGCAGGGTTTGCCCCTCCCGCATACCTGTCAACCAGGCCACTTCCCTTGGATACAACCACTGCGACAAACGCGGCAGCCGATGACTCTCCAGGGCGGCCAGACCGGCTTCCAGACGATCCCGGATCTCCAGCATCTCCAACAGCCATCCCCTGGTCAGGGCGCGAAGATGGCCCTGTTCCTTCTCCCGGGCGCCATCCAGCTCGCGTTGCAGGCTTTTTTGGCTGCCATCCACCAGATCAAACACCTGACGGAATTGATCCAATGCCGCTTTGAGTTGGCGGGACTCGATACGGACCTCGTTCTTGAGCGCGGCCAACTCGACAAACAACGCCTGAAGATCGGGAGCATCCTCCTGCAAAAAATGCCCCTCTGCATCGGCGCGATCCAACAGGATCCGAAACTGTTCCAGCAGCAGGGCTTTTTTTTCTTCCATGATCATGAATCTCCAATAAAACGATGCTCTTTCAACTCTTTTCTCAGTAATTCCAGCCAATCGTTGGTTCCAGGACGTTGTGATTTTCCGCCTTGCAGGCAAGCCAACAGAAGTGGGGTCAGATCCACCTCGGGCGTAGCAAAAAGTCGATACGCCAGACGTTTGCGCTGGTTTTCCACCGCATCGTAGGCCTCGCGCACAACCTGGAAGCGTTGCGGATCGCGCTCCGGGGGAAATTCCCGCACCAACCGCAGGTAGGCTTGGCGAATTTCTTCATCGTTGGCATCAGGGCCAACACCGAGAATGGCGAATGGATGGGTCATGGAGAAGCCCCCCTAATATAATGATTGAAAAAAAGGTAACTATTCGCCACCCGGCCACGCATCGGGGTCCAGGTGGCTGGCTCCCTGGCGGGTCCAGGGCAGCGCCCTGGCGGAGTTCGGGGCGAAGCCCTGACAAAGGCTTTCATATCCAGGTTTTTCTTGAAAGGGTGGTGAATAGTTACAAAAAATGACCGGTCACTCCTGATCAAAATCCAAATCCAGATCCAGTTGGCGCGGATTCCTTTGGCGGGGAGTTTTTTTGGATCCTCCCTGGCGGGGTTTGGGCGTCTCCTGTCGGGGTGGTTCACCCGGTGTTTCCGGCATCTCCTCGGCCAGGAAAAGGTCGATCAAGTGGTCAAGATCCTCAGCGGGTATGGGGATTGACCCAAGAGTCTCCAGGAGCAGATTCCGAACAACGCGACGATCTTTGCGCCGCCACCCCGGCAAGGCATCTTCGAGTATGGTTCGGAACACCATGAAGGGCACATCTTCCATACTGCCAAAAGGTGTTTGCGAGGAGTCGAGACTCCCGAAAGGCCCCTTATCACCAAAAAAATCGTCCTCGTCGTCATCCAGGGGTGATCGATCATAACCGAAGATATCATGGTCGTCCCAACCCAGCAAAAGCTCAATACGCTTCGCCAGACGGTAATCATGGGCGCCCCGGGCCTGACGTGCCGCCTGCTTCAGGGCTTGCCAATCTGCACTGCGTATCCGCTGTTTATTGCCTTCGGTTTGGGCATGGATATCGTAGTACACCCAGAGTGGTTGGTCGGGCCACTGCAGCAAACCCTGTTTGGCATGGGCGTGCAGGATGGTATGAAGATTGTTTTCATGCCAAAACTCGCAAAGTCCCTCCAAGGTCTGTCGCGACCACGTTGTTTTGGCCAGGCGCCGCAACTCTTTTTGCACAGGCGCCAGGGTCTCCCGGATCGCTGCATCGATGGTCGGCGACGACCTGCGGACAATCTCTGCCATGCGCACCACGGATGCCGAGTCCCGGGTGGCGCGCAGGAGCGTCTCCAGATCTTTCTGCCATGTTTTCAACCTGCCTCCGGGCAGGCGCATGCGTCTGGCTTCGATGGCCACCAGACAGGCGGTCCCCAGGGGAAAGTCCAGAGAGGCTGCGGCAGTAGCGAGTAAATTCCTGGCGGTGTCGTCGTTGTGGCGTGCCACCTCCAGAAGACCCCGGCAGATGATCAGCATGGCATGGGGCGTCTCGGCCCGGTCCATGGCCTGGGCCTGGTCCATTTCCTTTGCAGCCAGATCCAGTCGCCCCGCCTGCACCTGCTTGCGGGCGTGGGCCAGATGGGCATGGATCATCTTTTCCCGAACGCCCCGGTGAATGGGATCCTGGTCCAAAATTTTTCGTGCCAGATTGGCTGCCTTTTTGAAGGCTTTGGTGGCGAGAGCCAGATCCATGGCCGCTTCAAGGAAGGTCACATCCTGGGGGAAGCGCAGCAAGGCCTTTTCCACCCAGATACGCCGTTCCGACGGTTGGTCGTTCGAGGTTTCACCGGTCAGCACTTCCAGCCATGTCTCCCGGTGCTCCGGGTCAAATTCCAGGCTTGTCTTCAGGGAGGAGGTGCTCTCCTTGCCAACCCTGTTCAACAATGGAGCCAAGTGGCGATGGATGGCCGCGATGAGCAACCGATTATCCTTCTCTTCCGCACGTTGGTGCAGCTCCTGGATGCACCTTTTCCACGAGGCAATCGCCGAAACCCAGGCATGTTTCCGCTCAGCCTGAATGGCCTGCAAACGCGATGCTTCCCAATCGGGCAGGGGGGGGAAATGATTTTGATACGGCGCCAGGCTGGTGGCATGGTGGGGCAGGATGGCTCGACAGGCCCGTTCCGCCTCCTGTTGTGGCCAGGGGGGATTTTTAGCGCCCAAAATGGTGGAAAAAAGCCTGCCTGGTTCATGGGCCCTGGCAACAAGATCGCGAAAAAGGCGCATCCGGGGCTCCGCGATACCCAGGATGCGAGCTGCCAGACGTAATCCCGATTCAGGCAGAGATCGCAAGGCGGAGACCAGTGCCATGTTCTCTTCCCGAACGGCTCGGGCAATGCCAACCCAGGGGGAGATCAGGGAGTCCCCGGGAATGGTGTCCAGGAGCCGGTTGGCCCGAGTGTGATCCGGCTCCAACAGGGCTTGCAGAAAAACACGCCAGCGGCGAAAAGGGGAACGAAGGGGTAACTGCCTGATGACCTGGCCAGCCGTGATCTCATCCCCTTTTTGCCAGGACTCCAGGGCCTGCAAAACGAGATTTTTCTGGGCTGGCAAAGGTGAGTCTGCGGGCAAGGCGGGCAAAACATTCGCCTGTCCGGTCAACAGGAGGGCGGCCAACCACTCCTGACCTTTTTCCCAAAGGTCAGGGTGTTGGTTCTTCCAGGAGTCATCTCCTGCCATGAGCAGCTCGACGCCCTTGCCCACCCAATTGGCCTGCATGAGCCAAGGAAGATAAACGACCGGGTCGGGGCGTGGCGCACCCAACTGGACGGTACTTTCCAGCATGGCTGCCGCCTCGACGTACATGCCTTTGTCGGCAAGTTCCCGCGCCCTCCCCTGGTAGGCGATGATGAGCTGTTCCCGGGCGTGGGCATCTTCCTTGGCCAGAGGCTTGAAAAAATCGATGGCCCGCCGCCAGTGCCCTTCCCGCAGGAGAGCGGCGCCATCTTCAGGGCGCACGGAGCGGGCAGAATCGCCTGTCCTGGCGCCCGATTGTTTCTTTTTCGCCCGTGACATGCCCCTCCCCGTCGAGCTGTAGCCGGAATGGAAGCGCCTTCCTGACAGCAGCGCGCCTACCTGCATCCACAATCAACTCCGGGCCAGTATCCTCCATCCGGAAGGGCGTTGGCAAGATTTAGTACTCATTCACCGCGATTGCCTTGACCATTCCTTTCAAGAAAAAAGCCTCGTTATGCCTGCATGGTCCGCCCAGCTTTGTGGGGGGCGATGGTTTTTGTCGCCAGCCATGGGGATATCCGTTCCTGAACGACGCGGTTTTGCGTACAATGCCTCGCCCGGTGATCGTCATATCGATTCCGGCTGTGATGCGAGCGACGCACCTCAGATTCATCCACTTTGCAGAAATGGACGTGTGTTGATGTCCACCATCGTTTCGACGGATCAGCAACCGGTTACCTCCCTGGGAGATCTGGTTGCCTACATGGAGGCCGGATGCAAGCCGCGCTCCCAGTGGCGCATAGGTACGGAGCACGAAAAATTTGGCTTCCGGAAAAGGGGCATGATCCCTGTTCCCTACGATGGTCCTGCCGGCATTCGGGTCATCCTTGAGAAAATGGCTGCAACATTTGGTTGGCAGCCTGTTTACGAGAGGGGGCAGCCGATCGCCCTGCTACAGGGTCAGGCTTCCATCACCCTGGAGCCGGGTGGTCAGTTGGAGCTGTCCGGTGCGCCGCAGGAAAACATTCACCAGACCCAGGCGGAGATCAACACCCATCTGGACCAGTTGGGCGTGGCGTGCCGGGATTTGGGTGTCGCTTTTGTCGGGGTGGGGGCGCAACCCAAATGCCCACGCGCCGAAATTCCCTGGATGCCCAAAGAACGTTACCGGTTCATGCAAGCCTATCTCCCCACCCGGGGAACCCTGGGCCTGGACATGATGACCCGCACCGCCACTGTGCAGGCCAATCTCGATTTTGCCAGTGAGGCAGACATGGTGGCCAAGTTTCGTTTGGCCCTGGCCCTGCAACCCTTGGCGACCGCCCTGTTTGCCAACTCCCCCTTCACCGATGGGCGTCCCAACGGTTTTCTCTCCTGGCGATCGGAGATCTGGCGGCATACCGATCCAGACCGGTGCGGCGCACTTCCCTTTGTGTTTGCGGAAGGGTTTGGCTTTCAGAGCTATGTGGAGTATGCCCTGGACGTTCCCATGTTTTTTTATTATCGGGACGGCCAGTACCATGAGGCGGGTGGAGTGCCATTTCGGGAGTTTTTGGCTGGTCGTCTGCCGGCTCTGCCAGGCCAATATCCCACCGTGGCGGATTGGAGTCTGCACTTGACCACCCTTTTTCCGGATGTGCGGCTGAAACATTTTCTCGAAACCCGGGGGGCCGATGCCGGCAACTCGGCCAATCTTTCCGCTCTTCCCGCCCTCTGGAAAGGGATTCTCTACGATGACCGGGCCATGGATGAAGCCTGGGGGAAGGTTGCCCATTGGACTCCAGAGGAGCGCGCCGCCATTCAGGCCGAAGTGCCCCGGCTTGGTTTGCGCACCCCCATTCCCGGGAAACGCACCCTGCGGGAGTTGGGGATCGCCGTCCTGGAAATTGCCCGTGCCAGCCTGAACCGGCAAGCCGTCAAGAACAGCGACGGCTGCGACGAGTCCATCTATCTGCAACCCCTGTTTCGTGTGGCGGAGAGCGGCATCACGCCGGCGGAAAAGCTTTTGAAGGCCTACCGCACCCGATGGGGCCAATCGGTCAATCCGCTGTTTCGGGAGGAGGAGTTCGAGTCCTTTTATGCCCGGTGCCAGAAGTAGACGCCGAAAAGCACCATTCATCATGCCCAGGGTTGATTAAGGATTATTGTTTTATGCGAGAAAAAATGTCCATATGTGAAAATAGATATAGCATATGGTTATCTTTTCTTGTTTTGCTGCTGGTCTTGACCTCTGCATCAACTTATTTTATCTATGTTGCAAAGAGGGACACCCTCTCTTTTCACGTCAAGGATTATCTTATCAATGTTTATCGATTGACAGGACCGGAAACCGCCCGGTTGCGTGTCAACTCCCTGGGCAACTCGATGATGGGCTTTGTGGCCATTGATGCCAATCCGACAGTTCAGGACAGATATATGATTCATATCAGTCCGATAGAGCATCTCCTGGCTTTGGTATTTCGATGGTGGGGAAATCTGGGTTCTGTTTTTATTTTTTACTACCTTATGGCAGTATGTGTTGTATTGTTTGGATCATTCGTTATTTTACGGTTGACCGGAAATCGAATTACAAGCGGAATTTTTTTTCTCTCTGGCATATGGCTTCCTTCTTTCATGCCAAGTGTACTTGCAGACCTTCGTACCTACAGCGGCTGGGGGGGAATGGTCCTGATCTTTGTGTTCCTGTTTGCCTGGAAGCCGGATTTGTTTCTGTTATGGGTGGTTTCCGCTTGCGGAATAGCGTGGCGGGAGGACTTTACCATCATCATGCTGTTGGCAGCGTGTTTGCTGGTCATACGGAATCGGGCTTTCGCCGCTCTGGCTCTTGGACTGCCCTCCGTGTTGTACCTGATTTTTGTTTTACATCACAATATGTCTATTCACATGGCCACGTTTGCCATTCCAAGTCGTGTCGTTTTTATTGTTTCACTGGTGCTTGGTTTGCTTTTACTTGGTTGGATGAGCCGACGCGGGAGAATGGAATGGATCCGCCATTGGGATCGTGACCATCCAGGTGTTTTGTATTTGATTTTCTTCATACCATTTTTCCTTGTATTCTTGCAGGGCATACCAGGCGAGATGGTTGACGGCAAAGGTTTATTATCCAATATGGTCCGGATGGTAAAATATACGCTGCGCTCTCCGTTCAACAGCGATCGCTTTTATCCTTTGACAGTGGGATGTCTGTTTATTCTCATGACGTTTTTTCCGGGATTTGTTTATCAGGACAGAGACGGAGCGCTGAACCGGTCGCAACGACGGTTTATGGGAGTCTTGTTGTTGTTTGTGGTTTGGAGTGTGGTGGACCGGACCAACGACCTGCGTGCCTGGTCTGCCCGGGATGGGCTGCGCGAGCATATGGTGTCGTTGTTGCCAAGGCTCAACGGCCTGTCCAGCCTGACCGCCCTTGACTACCGAACATATCAGGTACTCCATCCCCTGGACGGAATCTTTGTTTGGGAGCATCTGTCCGTGGATATGGCTCCGGAGGAGAGTCTGCGCTACCCTGCCTCCCTGCCTGTCTTGAAAAACATTCTGGCCACGAAGACCGGGCAGTATGTCATGACCACCCCATCTTTTCAGACCCTGTTATCGGCACTCGAAGGTACCGGACTGGCAGAACAAATCGAGTTGTGTGAACAAAATGCAACCTGGACTGTGGCCCGGAATCGTCATCTGGGCCGGTGTCCGTGAGCGGCTGGATCCGGAGCGACGATCCAGCGCCCTTTCAAGAAAAGCCTGGACATGAAAGCCTTTGTCAGGGCTTCGCCCCGAACCCCCAAGAAAAACCTGGACATGAAAGCCTTTGTCAGGTCTTCGCCCCGAACCCCACCAGGAGGAAGGGCGCAGCCCTTCCTCCTGGACCTCCATCCCAGTTTTTCAATCGTTTTTTGGGTGGGCGCTGAACAGATACATCCTTTTGTTTAATCCGCCTCTCTCTCCGGCGCCTCAACTCCAGGCGGGGCCACCACCACTTTGTGGGTACACCCTTCGGTAACGCAGATGTGTTCGGTGCCACGACGTTTGGTGACTTTTTGCGTCAGGAAGGGGGCGTTGCAGAGGGGGCAGGGGATCGGTAACGGGAGATCCCACAGGGCTTTTTTGCAATCCGGGTAGCGGGAACAAGAGTAAAACACCTTGCCGCGCCGGGATTTTTTAGCCAGGAACGTTCCCTTGCTGCACTCGGGGCAAGGGACGCCAGTTTCACGTGGCTTCTCCAGGGGTTGAATATTGCTGCATTTGGGATAGGCGGTGCAGGCCAAAAATTTGCCGAAACGGCCATCCTTGATCTGCATGGGGCTGCCGCATTTGTCGCACTTCCGGTCGGACAGGACGGGCTCGGCAGGGGCGGACTCCGCCTGCTCTCCCGCTCCCTGTTTTTTGATGTTTTCGGTAAAGCGGCACTCGGGATACCCGGAACAGGCCTTGAAGCGACCGAAACGCCCCAATTTGATCATCACGGGCTTGCCGCAGGTAGGGCAGGTCTCGTCGGTGGCCTCGGAGGTGATGTCGGATTTTTTGGTGGATTGTTCCTTCTCCTGGACTTGATGGATGAACGGTCCCCAGAAGGTTTCGAGGAGCGGCACCCAGGCCTTTTCGCCACGGGAGACGGCATCCAGTTCGTCCTCCAGGTGGGCGGTGAAGTTGTAATCCACATACTGAGAGAAATGTTGCACCAAAAAGGTATTGACGACAATGCCCAGATCCTCGGGGTGAAATTGCCGTTTTTCCAGACGGGCGTAACCACGTTCCTGAATGGTGGACATGGTGGGGGCGTAGGTGGAGGGTCGCCCGATGCCGTAGCCCTCCAGGGCCTTGACCAGGCTGGCTTCGGTATAGCGTGGCGGGGGCTCGGTGAAGTGCTGATGGGGCTCCAGCTTGTTTTGGCGCAACACCTCTCCCTTACTCAGCGGGGGAAGCATGGCGGCATTTTCATCGTCGTCACGATCCTGGGCTGAAACGGCATCGGCGCTTTCGTCGTACACCTTGCGAAAACCATCAAAGGCCACGGATGAGCCGGTGGCCTTCAACCGATAGGGGGCCTTGGGATCATCAGCACCGACGGCCAGGACAGCACTGACCTGATCGATGCGAGCTGCCTCCATTTGACAAGCCACGGCCCGTTTCCAGACCAGCTCGTACAGATGCAACTGGTCCTTGGTCAGGACGCGGGAGAGGTGCTCGGGCAGGCGTCTGGGATCGGTGGGACGTACCGCCTCATGGGCCTCCTGAGCATTTTTGGTGGAGGATTTGAAACGCCGCTCCGTCTTGGGGAGATAATTGGCGCCGTAGCGCTCCTTGATCAAATCCCGCAAGGCTGCAATGGCCTCGGCGGCCAGATTGACCGAGTCGGTACGCATGTAGGTGATGAGTCCGACAACCTCCTTGCCACCATCTGCCGTGGGGACTTCGACCCCCTCGTAGAGCTGCTGGGCGGTGGCCATGGTCTTGCGAGCGGAGAAACCCAGTTTGCGGGAGGCCTCCTGTTGCAACGTGGAGGTGATGAAGGGGGGGGCCGGATTGCGCTTGACCTGCTTTTTTTCCAATTCGGTGAGAAAGAGGGGTTGGTCCTTGATGGCGGCGACCAGTTGCTGGGCACGCTCGGCGTTGGGAATGGAAAATTTGTCGAGCTTCTCCCCTTCCGCCACGGCCAGCCGCGCCGGGAATCGTTGCGGGGTATCTTTTTTTTCCACCTCGGCGATGATGCTCCAGTACTCCTGGGACGTGAAGGCGCGGATCTCCGCCTCGCGCTCGCAGACCAGCCGCAGGGCCACCGATTGCACCCGTCCGGCAGAGAGGCCTCGCCGCACCTTTTTCCACAACAAGGGGCTCAGGTTGAAACCCACCAGATAATCCAGGGCGCGCCGGGCTTGTTGGGCATTGACCATGTCCATGTCCACATCCCGGGCATGGGCGATGGCCTCCTGGATGGCGCGCTGGGTGATTTCATGAAACACGACCCGTTTGATCGGCACCTTGCCCAATACATTTCTTTCCCGCAGGGCCTCAAGGACATGCCAGGAGATCGCTTCGCCTTCACGATCGGGGTCGGTTGCCAGCAGGAGGGTGTCGGCCTTCTTGACGGCCTTTGCAATGGCATCTACATGTTTTTGCGAAGTTTTTGGTACTTCGTAGCACATCCGGAAGCCCTCCTCGGGCAGCACCGAGCCACTTTTTTTCGGCAAATCACGAATGTGACCATAGGAGGCGATCACCTCGTAGCCCGCTCCAAGGAATTTATTGATGGTCCGCGCCTTGGCGGGGGACTCGACGACGACAATGGCTGTCATGTGTTTGGCTTCCGTCAACAATCTCTGATGGTTCCGGTGGGTGTGCAACGAATTGGGGTCCAGGGGGCCGGCTCCCTGGCAGGTCCAGGACAGAGTCCTGGTGGGTTCGGGGCAAAGCCCCGACAAAAGTTTTCATATTCGGGCTTTTCTTGAAAGGGTGGTGAATAATTACCAGAACCCTTCGTCACCACTGGACTTGCCAGGGAGCCAGCCCCCTGAATCCAGACTTGTCGCCAGGTGCTGAATGGTTACACCTTTTTCAGACCAAAAATATTCCCTGGCAGGCGCACCACGACACCGATCAGCTCCAGGTGAAGTAAAATGCGGGAAAGCGTTGCGGCTGTCAATTGACAACTCCTCGCCAGCGCGTCGGTTTGTGCGGGGCCTGCCTTGAGTTGATCCAGAATGGCGGCCTCGACAGGGGAGAATTGAACCGTGGGAGGTACCGGGAGCGCTTCCTGGTTGGGGTGGGGGGATTTTTCCCGGCTGGCTGGCGTGCATACTGGTGGGGTTGCAGGTGGAAAGGCGGGGGAAGTGGCGGGTTGTGCATGCGCACGTTGGCCCAGGTTCCATTTGAACTCTTCCAGCACATCGTTGACATCTTCCACAAGGCGTGCGCCATCCCGCAGGAGGCGGTGACACCCCTGGCTGCGTTGTGTGGTCACCGAACCAGGCACGGCAAACACCTCTCGATTTTGTTCCATCGCCAAACGGGCGGTGATCAGGGAGCCGGAGCGCAAGGCTGCCTCCACCACCACCACGCCTCGCGAGAGGCCGCTGATGATGCGGTTGCGGGGTGGAAAAAGGGCCGGAGCCGGGGGCACGCCCAGGCAGGCTTCGGTGATCAGGCAACCGCAAGCGGCGATTCGTTTGCGCAGGGTGTGGTTGGAGGGGGGATAGTTGATATCCAGACCGGTGGCCAGCACGGCGACGGTGGGTCCACCCGCTTCCAGGGAGCCTTGATGGGCGGCGCTGTCGATGCCCATCGCCAGGCCGCTGACGACGACGATACCCTGGCCGGCCATTTCCATGGCCAAACGGCGCGCCGTGGCCGATCCGGACGATGAGGGATCCCGGCTGCCGACGATCGCCACCAGACAGGTTGCCAGCAAATGTTCCGGATTGCCCTGGACGAAGAGTACGGCTGGCGGATCGTCGATTTCCGCCAGAAGCGGTGGATAGCCGGGTTCACTCCGAACCAGGAGTTGGCTGCCCATGGCGTGCAGGCGATCCAGTTCGGCGGCGGCGATGGCGGCGGTTTCGGGTCGGGCCGCTTCCCGCAGGCCAGCCAGGACCGACTGGGGGAGGGAGGGGATCGTTGCGTGGATGGTCGCGGTTGGGGTGGCAAGAATGGTTTCGGGATGGACAAAATGTTTTTGCAACAACCCCAAACGTATCGGACCCAGGCCCGGCACCCTGACCAGACGCAACCAGTCGATGCATGCTGAACGTTCCATGGCGGACTCTATCCTTCGCTTCGGGTGGATCCGTTTTGGCCGATTTTGGGTTCTGTGCCTGCCAGGATGCGGCGAATATTTCCCAGGTGTCGGGCATAAACCAGCACCGAGAGGATCAGGCCGACATGGCCGGGAAGGGGGTCATCCGACAGGTACAGGAACATGGGCAACACGGCAAAGGCGGTGAGGGCGCCCATGGAGGAGATCCGAAACAGTCTGGCGCCCAGCAACCAGGCGCCGGCGGTCAGCAGGCCGGTGACGGGTGTCCATGCCAGAAAGATGCCCAACCCGGTGGCGACACCTTTGCCCCCCTTGAATTTCAGGTAGATCGGAAAGAGATGGCCAAGGAAGACGGCCAGGGCGGCTCCGGCCACGAGAAAAGATCCTGGTTCTGCGTAGAGGCGGGCAACCAGCACGGCCAAGGCCCCCTTGGCCATGTCCAGAAACAGGGCGATGGCGCCGGCGCGCCGGCCTGCTGTCCGCAGGACATTGGTCGCACCGATGTTGCCGCTTCCCTGTTGACGAATGTCACCGACTCCGCTCCAACGGGCGACCAACAGGCCAAAAGGGACGGCGCCCAGGAGATAACTTCCCAGGAAAACGAGAAAAGTTAGCGGCTGGAGCAGGTCATCCATGGCGAGATCGGGGAGAAACAAGGGGTTCATGGTGGTTGCGTCTCTTCCAGGTTGGGTTGCTTGGGTGGGGCATATCCCGTATTTGCTGGTCCATGGCGTCAAAGGGGTGTCAATGCTTGCATTGTACCCTTTTTATCCTTATGGTGCCGGGATACTATCGGTTTGCGAAACGGTGCGGAACTCTTTTTCTGTTCAGGGTGATAACCATGGCTACATATTCGCTGAATAAAGTGCAATTGATCGGCAACCTGGGCGCGGATCCGGAGGTGCGGTACAGCCAGGCGGGCAAGCCCATTGCCGCCTTCAGCGTGGCCACTTCCGAGTCGTGGAAGGATGCCCAGGGGGAAAAAAAGGAGCGTACCGAATGGCACCGGGTGGTTATTTTTGGCAAAGCAGCCGAAATTGCCCAGCAATATTTGCGCAAGGGGAGCAGGGTCTATCTGGAGGGGCGGCTGCAAACCCGCAAATGGACCGACAAGCAGAATATCGAGCGTTATACCACTGAGGTGACCCTGAACGAATTTGGCAGCCAAATGCTTATTCTGGATGGTCGTTCGGGCGGTGGAGGGCAGATGCCCGTACCTCCGATGGAGCTTTACACCGGGTCGACCCCGCCCTCTTCCGGGTTTGCGCCGGGAGGCGCTCCTGCCGGTCAGCCTGACACGCCCCAGAGTCGGCCTGCTCCAGGTGGCGGCGATGATCAGGAGCGCGGGGCCACTTTTGACGACGATATTCCATTCTGAGCAACCGACCGGCATGGGGCCATGGTTTTTCCCCGCCCGGATCCCGACCGCCTACCGACCAACCCTGTCAGGAGGTACACCATGAGACACATCCCTGTTTGTTTGACCGTGGCGGCATCGCTGCTGTTGTTTGTCCCTGTCGTTGCCGCGGAACAGGTCGCCCAGCCGCAGGCGCCAGCCCAGGTTGCCCAGCCCCAGTCCCAGGCGCCAGCCCAGGCGTCGTCGTCGCAGGCGCCAGCCGGGATGGAGAAAGCCAAAGGGGTACGGGATCCGGCTGAGAAGAAGGAAAAGAGACAGGAAAGATTCAAGGCGATGAAGGCGCAGCACGTCGAATTTTTGGAAAAAAGATTGGCCTGTTTCAAGGCTGCCAACGCGCCGGATGCATTCAAAAAATGTCGCGAGGAAGCCAAAGCGGAAAAACGGCAGAATCTCGAAAAAGCCAAGGCGGCCCGTCAGAACTGACAGGGGGCCAGGTAACTATTCACCACCCGGCAACGTCGGGGTCCAGGGGCTGGTTCTCTGGCGGGGCATTGAACGGTCTCCTGGTGGGGTTCGGGGCGAAGCCCTGGCAAAGACTTTCATGTCCGGGTTTTTCTTGCAAGGGTGCTGAATAGTTACAATTTTTCAATCCTTTTTGTGAGGGATCGTGGCCAAGAATTTTCGTGCGGAATTTTTGACCGGGGCCGTCATGGCGACGCAATTTCCCTCGGAAAATCTTCCGGAGGTTGCTTTTGTCGGGCGTTCCAATGTGGGCAAATCCTCTTTGCTGAACCGACTGGTGGGGCAGCGCAAGTTGGCCAGGGTGAGTCGCACCCCTGGTTGTACCCGGGAGATCAATTTTTTTCGTGTTCAGGAGCGGTGGTTGTTCGTGGATTTGCCGGGATATGGTTATGCTCAGGCGCCCAGGCAACGGCGGGGTGGGTGGGAGCTGGTCATAGGGGCTTATTTGCGGGCCAGGCGGGATGTGCGGGCGGTGGTGGTGCTTTTGGACTTGCGGCGTGGTGTGACGGATTTGGATCGGGGAATGTTGGTTTGGTTGCAGGAGTTGGGTATTGCCTGGCAGCCGGTGGTAACCAAGATGGATAAACTGACCGGCAACGGGCAACGCCAGGCTTTGGCGGAAATGTTGGCGGAGTTGGGTGGTTTGGGTGGTTTTTCCCTGGGGCCTGCTGTGGCGTGTTCGGCCTTGAGTGGTCAGGGGATTGATGTGTTGCAGCAGCGGTTGGAGGTGATTTTGGCAGGCCAGTGACGAACGAAACTGGGGTCCAGGGGGCTGGCTCCCTGGCGGGTCAAGGGCAGCGCCCCGTTTTGTAACGAATTGGGGTCCAGGGGGAAGGGCTGTGCCCTTCCCCCTGGCGGGGTTTGGGGAGGAGCCCCAGAAAAAGCCCTAAGGTATACGAACGATTGATAAATACATGGTATGCATATTGCTTAAATTTTAATAGGCATGCTCAGTATTTTTCGCTGCGCAATGTAATTTTAACTTTGACGGGGTGTTTTGCGACTCGGTACAATTCGCAAACAGTTCGCGAGTTATCTAGTGGACCAACCGACATGATTTGAAGTGTTCACTTTTCTTGACTATTCCGCACTC